>SUST01000020.1 GCA_015063285.1 Thermoplasmata archaeon | reverse complement strand
TCGTGATGGAAAGACTGAAGGTGAAGAAGCTGTGGGAAAAGTCCTTGGGCAGGAACATGACCCGCGGCTTCGTAAACAGCTCCCTGGGAATGCTGAGAAGAAGGATCTCCGACAAGGCAGAATGCGCCGGCGTGAAGGTCATCGAGGTGGATCCCAGGGGAACATCGCAGACATGCTCCCAATGCGGGGAGCATGTGGGGAAGACATTGAACATAAGCATCCATAGATGCCCCGCATGCGGATACACCGCGGACAGGGACATCAACGCGGCGATCAACATCCTCCTCAGGGGGTTGACTGGCAACCCCGTTCCCGCAAGGGACGAATCGCCTGCCGCATGAGCGGACAGGCACGTACCTGGGCGGTCTATTCTGTCATCCAGACGGAACCGAACTGTCCAAGTCAAGTTAATAAAGAAATCGCAGATTCTTCACGTTATCTTAATTCATTAATTAGAAATAATTAACGTTATCTTAATTGGTTTGGATTCAAGTAAATACAAAGAATAGGCAATTCTTCGTATTTCATCTTCTGTTGTAACTGTCCGAGAAACGGTTGAAGACAGTCTGTGCGTAGTTCGTCATGTGAACTTGGTCCGCTTTCGCTCCGGGGTTGTTGTCCGGGACGATGAATCCTCTGATGGGGTATTCCTTGTCGCAGTATGGGCATCTGACGTTGGGGCAGTTCTGATCAGCTTTAGGACAGTACTTGCATGCGATGGCCCTTGACTGGAAGAGGCTGAATTCCCTTCCGCAGTTGGGGCAGAGGTATCTGCGCGCTGCTACCTTCAGGTCATTGTTGATTCCTGCGGCCCTCTCCTCCGGTGTGTTCCATATGAACTGGCGGGGGGAGATTGGCGTGTTGTAGCTGGGCTGGTCCGGATCGTATGACATGTTCAGTTACCCTTTGCTGCTGTGATGACTTCCTTGACCTTGGAGATGTCCGTGCCGTTCTCCAGGAGGGTTCCGGTCACGATGATGTCTGCTCCGGCCGCCCTTGCCGCTGCCGCGGCCTCAGGTGTCCTGATTCCTCCTCCGATGATAAGGGGGAGGTCGACGTAGGTCTTGATAGCTTTGATCATCGCCGGAGGTACGGGTCTGTCAGCTCCGGATCCGGCCTCGAAGTAGATGAATTCGAATCCGAACATCTTGCAGGCCATTGCGTATGCGACGGCCTTCTCGATCTCGTCCTGTCCGACGACCTTGGCGCTGGAGACCCTTGCAACGGTCATTCCGGGCTCGACGATGACGTATCCCATTGAGATGGATTCGAGTCCGAGTTTCATGATGATTGGTGCAGCTGCGACCTGTCCGAAGGTGACGAATCTGGGGTCTGCCGCGTTGACGATCTGCATGAAGAACACCGCGTCCAGCTCCTTGTTGAGGGAGTCGGGTGTTCCTCCGAAAAGGATGACGGGAAGTCCCGAAGCCTCCTTGACCGCTTTGGCAGTGGCCGAGAGGTTCTCCATGGTGATTCCGCTGGATCCGCCTACGAATATTATGTCCGATCCCGCTTCCTTCATAGCCTTTGCCATCTCACCTGCTTTCTCAGCAGGCTGCTTGTCGGGGTCTATAAGGGCGGCATGGATGGTGCCGTTTGCGATCTTGTCCAGCATGTATTGTTTGACCGTCATCGTGAATCACATCTTCCACCCTAGTCGGGCGGGTTGTGCGCAATATGCGCGTTCTATATAAAAAAGGGTGTGAGGCGAGTCACCATCTAACGTGGCTGTGGATGGATATGTCTGATCTCTCCCCGCACTTATGGCAGGGGATGCCTGTTGGGAAATGATCCATCTTTTCCATAGCCTTCTTGCACCTGGGGCACCTGTGGCTGGTGGAGAAGAACACCGTGGGCTCAAGGACATCCTTGTCGTGGATTACCAGTGAATCGTAGCTCTTGGTGTATCCGCACTTGCATCTGAAGATGTCAGCCTGGAAGTGGTAGCTGCACCCTTTGTTGTCTTCCAAAACCTTCTTCGCCTTCTTCCCGTACTTGCCGGCCAGTATCTCTGCGCGAGTCTCTTTGTCGCCCCATCCTTTGCATTCGTAGAATCCGACGCTCAGAGTCATCTCGTTGTCGCACGCTGCGCATGTGTAGGTGTATTCCTCTCCCATCGGAGATCGCTATGGGTCCTGACGATATGTACTTTTCAATGGAGGATATTTTTTCCAATGCGGACAACAATCAATTCTGGAAGATGTGGTAATGCCTGGTCAATGTACCGTGGACTCTCTGCAGGAACATGTGCTCCAGCGTCATGCCCGGAATTTCCAGGGGTTGCGGCAGGACTATACCTGCCTTATGACCCTTCTTCAGGCACTTGGGGATGACCTCTCCCGCACGGTTGTAGAGTTTGGTGATGTTCTCTCCGCCCGTCTTTGTGCTCCTTCCGTAAGGAGGATCGGTGCATATGGCATCCATCTCGGGGAATCTCTCGGCTATGTCACCTATGTCGAGCACGTCGAAATCATGCATCTTGAGGCCGTAGAAATCGAGATTCTCCTGGCATCCGATGATCATATCCTCATCGAAATCGGAGGCGACAGCTTTCATCCCCATCTCGGCTGCCTCGATGACGATACCGCCGGTCCCGCAGAACGGGTCCAGGACGGTCTGCCCGCGTTTTACCTCTGCCATGTTGATGAGCGCCCTTGCATATTTGGGGTGTATCGAAATGGGGGAGAAGAACGGTCTTTCAGCAACCTTCCTCTTCTCCAGCAGGTCCTTCTCGGTGACCTTGTCCTCTATGTAGAGATGAACCTTGTCGCACATCTGCATCCTGACGATTATGTCGGGATCCTTCAGATTCACATCGTTGTGCTTCGAGAGAAGACCTCCTGCATTGCGGATCAGTTTCTGTGAATCCACATCCTTCATCATGCCTTCGAACCTCTTCGCGCGGATGGCGAACGTCCCCTCGGGGAGTTCGATGTCGGCCAAACCAGAGATGTCCTCCGGCGTGTACTCTCCCAGATATCTGCCGATGCTGTGAGACATGGCGATCCTGTCGGCGATGGAATTCAGATGTTTCTCGTCAAAGGAAGCGATGACATAACCCGGACCTTTAGCAGTGATCTCGCATGAGTCGGTCTCGGCCTTGAGGCATCCTATAACCTCGGCCAGCGGCATGTCCTTCGATTCGCCGGACAGTTCGAAGAAGTATTGGGGGCTCACACCCCCGTTTAGTGTTTAGTCCTTAATACCGTCTTCGGTGACCATGAAGACAGCTTCGCCCTCTGGCAGGTTGGGAGAATCGATGAGTCTTGCGATCCTCTTTCCGGCCTTACCCTTCCTCAGATAGATACGGAAGGTGGCGGTGTGTCCTACGATGTGTCCTCCGATAGGCCTGGTGGGGTCTCCGAAGAACGCATCGGGCTTCGCGGCGACCTGGTTGGTAACCGCGATAACCGCGTTGTTCAGGGTTGCGAAGTTGAGCAGGTCGTGCATGTGGCGGTTGAGGATCTGCTGCCTCTCGGCGAGTGCTCCCCTTCCCACATATTCTGCTCTGAAATGCGATGTGAGCGAGTCGACTATCAGCAGCTTGACCTTCATGGTCTGGGCAAGTTCGAGTGCCTTGTCCACCAGGAGCACCTGGTGCTGCGAGTTGAACGCTCTTGCGACATGTATCCTCTTCAGCGTCTCGTCGGGATCGGCCCCCAGATAGTTGGCCATCTGGATGATCCTCTCGGGTCTGAAGGTGTTCTCTGTATCGATGATGATGACATCCGAATCGAAACCGCCCTTCTCCTCGGGGAGTGTGGCGTTGACTGCCAGCTGGAAGCAGACCTGCGTCTTGCAGCTTCCGAACTCTCCGAACAGCTCGACGATCGACTGCGTCTCGAGTCCTCCTGCGAGGAGCTCGTCGAATGCTTTCGATCCGGTCGTGAGCTTGGTGATCGATTTACGTCTCTCTAGGATGTCTTCTCCTGTCTCGAAACCGCCAATGTCCGCGCAAAGCTTGGCACCCTCTATGATGTCCATTGCCTTCTTCTCCCCAATCTCGCAAGTCTCTGCAAGTTCGGACGGGGAAGCAACAGCGATGGCCATCAATTCGTTGTATCCTGCTTCACGGAGTTTTTCTGCTATGGCTGGTCCTACTCCTGGTATATCTTCAAGGGTTTTTGTGGCCATTGTGATTCCTCAGAACATCATCATCGGCTCACTATTTAAAGTTGAGAAGAGGGTGGCCGAAAGTGGAAGCCAAAAAAGGATGTGCCAGATATCCGATTTGCACTTTCGGAATCGGTACCTAGGGTTCTTAGATTGTTGTGTTAAAACTGCAGAAATAAAGGGGTCCAAGGCCCCCTTTCGGGGGCGGTAGGAATTCATTCGATGTACTTGTTCTGCTTCATCCTCTCGAGTGCCTTACGGATACGCTCGACAGGTTCGGTGACGGTCATCCTGATGTAACCTTCGCAGCTCTCGCCGAATCCGGTTCCGGGTGTGAGGATGATTCCGATCTCGTTCATCTTCTGGACGAAGTCCTCTGATTTCATTCCGCAGTTGAACCATACGTAGAAGGTTCCCTTGGGCATCTTCACGTCGAATCCGAGCTCTCTGAGGCCGTCCACGAGGACCTTCCTCCTCTCGGAGTAGATCGCCATGTTCTTCTCGATGGCCTCAGGCCTCTCTCCGTTGGGTCCGTAGAGGCCCAGCGCCTTGATTCCTGCCTTCTGGATGAAGATGGGCGCTCCGGAGTCCATCTGACCCTTGCACTTCTTGAGTCCGGCCACAAGGTCGGGGTGTCCGACTGCGTATCCAAGTCTGAACCCGGTCATGTTGAACGTCTTGGAGAAGGATCCGAACTCTATGCAGTCGGGTCCGGCCTGCAGCGCAGAGGGCGCCTGGTAACCGTCGTACACCATCTCACTGTACGCGTTATCGTAGCAGAAGATGGTGTTGTTCTCCTGACACCAGTCGTACACCTTCTTCAGGTATGCGACGTCGCAGGTCGCCCCGGTAGGGTTGTTGGGGTAGTTGAGGTACAGCATCCTGGCGTTCTTGGGACACTCGTCTACATCAAGAAGCCAATCCTTCTCTGCTTTTAGGGGGACCTTGACGCACTTGGCGTTGTTGAACACCGTGGATGCTCCGGAGTAGACGGGGTATCCGGGTGAGGGCGCGATGATGGTCTCGCCGTCGTTGACGAACGCCTGGGCGATGTTGAATATCGCTTCCTTGGAACCGATCGTGATGCAGACCTGTGTGTCGGGATCGATGTCCAGCCCGTACTTCTTCTTGTACCACTGGGCGACCGCCACGCGGAGGTCCTTCTCCCCTGCCGAGGAGGAGTACTTCTGGTTGCTGTTGATCTTGGCCTGTTTGCTCATCTCCTCGACTATCTCGTCGGGCACAGGTAGGTCGGGGTCCCCGATCCCGAAATTGATCATATCCCATCCAAGGGCCTTCTTCTCCGCCCAGAGTTTCTCGAGCCTAACGAAGAGGTAAGGCGGTATTTTCTGGAGCCTTTCGGCCTGTTCGTAACTTGTCATTGTGGTCACTCCGAATATTCCTCGGGAAGGTCTCCCTCGAACACGAGGTCCGCCGGTCCTTCCATCAGGACGTACTTCAGATCCTTATCGACGGTGATCTTCAGCCATCCTCCGGGCAGATGCACGTCCACGGGTTCACCGTATGGTACGAGTCCGTTCAATGCTGCCGCCACTGTACTTGCGCATGCACCGGTTCCGCATGCGAGGGTCCATCCTGCGCCTCTCTCGAAGACCCTGATGTAGATCTTCCCGTCGATGATCTTACAGAATTCCACGTTGGTCTTCCTGGGGAAGAGCCTGTGGGATTCCAGCAAGGGGCCCAATGTGTCGATGGTCTTGTCGTCCATCTCTTGGAATGTTATGAAATGGGGGTTTCCCATGGAGACGGCATTCGCCTTGAAGAAGTACCTCATGAGTGCGAAGTCCTCGTCGATGTAGCGTCCGTCCCAATCGATGGGGATGGATCTGCCGTCAAGTATGGGTGCCCCCATGTTTATGGTCACTCCAACGGCCTCCCCGTCCTCCACTGTAATCTTTGCAGTGAGGTCGCCGGCCATCGTGTGGATGGAGAACTCCTCCTTGTTCACGATGCCGTAGTTGTATGCATGTACCGCGACGCATCTGATACCGTTTCCGCACATCTCGGCCTCGGTACCATCGGCGTTGATTATCCTCATGGTGATGTCCGTGCCCTCTCCGGGGAGGATGTACAGGACGCCGTCCCCTCCGATACCGAAGTGACGGTCGCAGGCGCATTTGCACCATTCGTTGTCCACCTTCAGTTCTCCGTCGGTCCCGTCCAGGAGGACGAAGTCGTTTCCTATCCCGTGATATTTCCAGAAATGCATCACATCAGCCTCTCGGGGATCCTCTGGTGTCTCCAGAGCTCTTCGATGGTCTCGGGTTCGCGGATGAGTTCCGCCTTTCCGTCGTTGACCAGCACCTCTGCGCACAGAGGTCTTGAGTTGTAGTTGCTCGACATCGAGAATCCGTACGCTCCCGCGTTGTAGACTGCGACTATGTCCCCGGGCCTGGGCTCGGGCAGCACACGGTCATGGGCCATGTAATCCCCGGATTCGCAGATCGGTCCTACGACATCGTATCTGTTCACGCAGGCCTTGCCGAACTTGTTGGCCATGGCAACGTAGTGGAACGAATCGTAGAATGCGGGTCTGATCAGGGTGTTGAATCCCGCGTCGCATCCGATGTACTTCTTGGTCCCCGCATCCTTGACGTCGTTGACCTTTGTGAGCAGGACGACCGCATCGCACACGATGTATCTTCCCGGTTCGAGGATCAGCGTCTTGATATCAGTCTGCTGCTCGATCATGTCGGTGATCTCGGACGCGAGCTCGTTGAGGTCCATCTCTTCTTCCTGTGGCTTGTAGGGTACTCCGATACCCCCGCCCATGTCGATGAACTCCAGGTCGATCCCGAGTTCCTTGATCTCGTTGACCAGGTCCACGATGACCTGCATCATATCGAGGAAGGGCTCGACGGCCTGTCCTCCGGAACCTATGTGAGCGTGTATCCCCTTGATCTTGAATCCCAGGTCCTTGGCCCTGGCGTAGGTGTTTATGACCTCTTTCAGAGGTATACCGAACTTTGCTCCCTTGGAGCCGGTGATGACCTTGTCGCTGTGTCCGGAGCCCACTCCGGGGGTGATACGGAAGGATATCTCGTGCTGGGGCGAGATCTGCGCCAGCCTCTCCATCTCGCAGACGGAGTCGACGTTGATCATGACTCCCAGTTCCGCTACCTCCTTCAGCTCTTTGTCGCTGACGTTCACACCGGTGTACATTATCCTGTCGGGGGTGAATCCCGCCTTCAGGCAGGTCTTGACCTCTCCGATGGAGACAGCATCGATCCCGGCTCCTTCCTGCTCAAGTATCCTGAGGATCGCAAGGCTGGTGTTTGCCTTGCAGGCGTAGTGGATCTTGGTGTCCATGTATCTGGAGAACGCTCCGTGGATGTTCCTGTAGTTCTCTCTAATCCTAGCTTCGTCGCAGACGTAGATGGGGGATCCGAATTCCTCCACGAGCTCCACGGCTGACTTGCCGGCGATCATCATGACGCCGTCCTTGCATTCGAAATCACGCATCATTGCGAATCACCCTATGTATTTGGCGTGAAGGACCGCCACTACATCCATGACCATTCCCATGGGCACGACGAAGTTCAGCGATACCTCGGAGGCTCCCTCGGAGATCATCTCTACGTTGACTCCGGCCTCCTTCACTGCGGTGAAGATGTCCCCGGTGACTCCGCATCTGGAGAGAAGGTCGTCCCCTACGCAGCAGACCAAGGATACATTGTTCTTGACGTCTATCCTCTCGATATCGTTGCCCGACATTCCGTTCAGGCTCTCGATGACTCCGGCCACTTCCTTGTTGTCGATGAGGACGGCAATGGTGGATAGCGAAGTTGAAATGGAATAGATTATGACGTTGTCCTGGGCGATCTCGTTGATGATGGATGCGGCCAGCTCTGGCCTGTATGCGATCTCTGCAGAACTAATGGTGAGGATCGCGAGGTCGTTCTTTGTCGCGACGCTCTTCAGCAGGCCCTTTCCCTTCTTCCTCAGGCTGTGGATGAGCGTTCCGGGCTCCTGGGGCCTGAAGGAGTTCCTTACCTTTAGCGGGATGCGCTTGATCCTAACGGGCTCGATGGTCCTGGGGTGGAGGACCTTAGCTCCGAAATAGGCCAGTTCCGCGGCCTCGCCGAAGGTCATCTCCTCGATCTTGATGGCATCCTTGATGATCCTGGGATCAGCGGTCATGAAACCGTCGACATCCGTCCAGATCTCCAGCATATCGGCGTCCAGTGCATTGGCGACGACGGCCGCGGAGTAATCCGAGCCTCCTCTGCCGAATGTGAGGGGTGCACCGTCCTTGATGCCGTAGAAACCAGTGATTATTGGTATGATGCCCTTGGACAGCAGGGGCCTGACTTTCATAGTCATACCGCTGGCGGTCGCCTGGAGGTCCGCAGATCCGGACAGTGGGAGTCCGACCGCCGCGATGCCTGCGGTCTCTGCGGTCAGGGCGATGGATTCGTAGCCCATCTTCCTCAGATAGTACGAGAGCATCAGCGTGGAGAACCTCTCTCCCTGCGAAGTGACCAGGTCCTTGTAGTAAGCGTCGTTTGGATCGCACTTGAGTGCCTCTTTGAACGAGGCGAGCCTTGAATTGAATTCGACCATGAAGTCGGCCATGGTCTTCTCGTCGAACATCTGCTCGGCGGCCATGATGTGCTTGTCGGCGAACTGCTTGACTATCTCGTCGATGTCAGCCGCGGGGTTGTCCACCGACTGGACGAGGAAGTTGGTGATGCCGGACATGGCAGATGCGACGACAACCTTCTCGCCTTGGGTATTGATGATTATATTGGCCACTCTCTCGATGGCCTCAGCGGAACCGACACTGGTTCCTCCGAACTTCATAACCGTTATCATAGTCCGAGCACCTCATCCGTTTTGGCGGTGACAAAGATGTGACCTGCGGTCAAATCTCTGGCGCGAATTGCGCGCACGTATATTTCTTCTTTGCGCGCTTTTGTAGGTACTTTACTGTCTTCGATCACTTCTGTGATCAATCCACCACCTCAGATTCCCAAAGATTCCAGCACGGGGTCGAGTATGCTCTTTCCCTTGTCACTGAGTTCGGTCAATGGCAGACGCGGCTTTCCGTTGCCGAATCCCATCCTTCCCATTGCGTACTTGATGGGGATAGGGTTGGATTCGCAGAACAGTGCGGAGAACAGGGGCAGAAGGCGCTCGTGGATCTCCCTCGCTGTGCCTACATCGCCCTTCCTGGCACTGCTCACCATGTTGGACAGGAGCCCGGGGCAGCAGTTGGATGCCACGGAGATCACTCCATCGGCTCCGAGACAGAGCAGTCCGAGCGTGAGTCCGTCGTCTCCGCTGAGGACCTCGAAGTCATCAGGCTTGTTGGCGAGGATGTTCATGATCTGCGAGAAGTTACCGCTGGCCTCCTTAACCCCTGTGATACCGGGTAGCTCTGCCAGTCTGAGGATGGTGTCCACGTTGACATTGGTGCTGGTCCTTCCGGGCACGTTGTAGACTATGACCGGTATGTCGATGGCATCCTGGATCGCCTTATAGTGTTGGTACAAGCCTTCCTGGGTGGGCTTGACGTAGTACGGTGAGATGGAGAGGATTCCGTCCACTCCGAGGTCCTCCGCGCTCTTACTGAGCATCACGGCCTCGGAAGTGCAGTTACTTCCAGCTCCGGCGAGGATCTTGGCCTTCTTGGCCTCGTCTCTGACGATCTCGACCACATGGATGTGTTCCTCGTGGGACAGCATGGCGGACTCTCCGGTGGAACCGCAGGGGATGAGCACATCCACCCCGTTCTCTTCTTGGAAGTTCACCAGTCTCCTCAATGCATCTTCATCAATTGTTCCGTCCTTAGCAAAGGGCGTTATCAATGCGGTTCCGGTTCCTGCGAACATGATTAGGCCTCCCCAAAGTGTTCCTTGAGTATTATGCGGGTACGAGTACTCAGGATGTTGTCGTAACGCCTTATGCGCTCGATTATCTCGTTAAGATATTGTGATGATTCTACGTCGACTATGGCAATGATGTCCTGATCTCCCGTGACTTCGAAGACCTCTGTGACACCGTCGTAGCTGGCAAGTTCCTTGGCGATGCCTTGGGTATCGGTGTTGACGTCAATCCTGATCTCCACCAGGGCCTTGACGTTTCTAGAGCTTGTCTTTATGGTGAACCCGCGGATGATTCCCTCGTCGGTCATCCTGTGGACCCTGCTGCGTATGGTTCCCTCCGAGACGCCGAGCTGGTTCGCTATCTCCACGAACGGGCATCTGGAGTCCTTCTTCATGATCTCGATGATCTTCTTGTCCAGGTTGTCGATCATATTCATCACTCTTGGGCTTGGGTTATTTTCTCATTGTATAAAAAATCTAACCGCTTTCCGTAAGAAAAACTATGAAATTCGTAGAATAGGATATGGAAATAGTAGAAAAAGGTTTTAGAAACTGCGGTATTCCGCAATTTCAGTTGGTTTTAGGGACCTTTTCCGTAGAATCGGAAAGGATGTCTATCTGAATCCTGTCGTAGGGGATCTCGATGTCATTCTCCCTGAATGCTTCGTAGACCAATGCCCTGAGCTTTCCGGCGGCAGCTCCGGTGTCGTCGAAGGTCGGGGTGTAAACCGCCAATCTGATCTCGATACCCGAGGCAAGGAAGCTCGTGATCCTTGTTGTGGGACCCTCATGCTTGGCATCCTCCACGACCAGGTCGCACTTCTTGGCGGCCTCGATCATGACATTCTGTGCCTTGTCCAGGTCCGTGCCGTAAGCGACGGAGAAGTACACATACTGCTTGCATATCTCGTCGTCCTTGGTCATGTTGCTGATGGTGGATGCTGTCACGACATTGTTGGGCATCGTGATGATCGCATCTCCCGCCCAGTTCTTGAACTCGGTGTACATGAGCTTCACCTTCTGGACGATGTAGACGGTGCCGTTGATCTGCAGGAAGTCTCCTGCCTTGAACGGTCTTGTGGTGAGGATGACCAATCCGCTGAAGAACTGTGAGAGGACGTTTTGTGCTCCGAGGGTGATACCCAAGGAAATGACTCCTGCGCTGATCAGTATTCCCTGGAGGTCGACCCCGCATGCTCCCAATACCGCAGACGTTCCTGCGACCCAGAAGAGGATCCTTCCGAGCATCTTGAACAGGGGGATGAGCGATGTGTCCAGAGGCGATTCGATGCTGTTGTTCTCCATCCTCCTGAACATAGACTCTATGATGAACACGTAGACCTTCCAGAGGATTACCGCCATCAGGACTATGCTTATGACATACGTGACCCACGAGACGGTGGACAGTATCGATGAATCCGAACCCATGATCTTCAATCCAAGGTTTATGGAGAAGATCGTGACCAGCAGGACGATGAACCATTGTGTGCCGTTCTGCAGCTTCTCGGCATCCTCCTCGGTTGCGCTCTTGCTCAGATGGAACGCAATCCTGGAGATGAGCAGTTTGGCCAGAAGCCAGGTCACCAGAGCGCAGACTATCATGGTGACGATTGCAGCCACGATCGGGGAGTTGAGCGGTTCCGGAAGTGTGTTGGGGATGATTCCGAAGAATTTGTTGTAGAGCTCCGAGGTGTCGAACACGGAATCGACTTTGATGTCGAATATAATGTGATCCTCGGAGGGGGAATCCATGTCCTTAATGTCGGCGATGCTCACGATGACATCCAGGATGATGGAATCATGTGGCTCGGAGAGGGCGTCTATCGAGAAGGAAATCGTTCCCTCGGTTTCGTTGCTTCCCGAACCGCCTTCGGGATCCAGAAGACAGGCCTTCGGAAGGCTGGTCACCTTGACATCTTTCGAGTCCAGAACATAATCGAACGATACGGAGAGATACTTCTCCGAGACGTTGACGATGTAGACTGTCCATTCGCTGCTGTTGCCGTTCGCCAGAGTTACCTGGATGGGCTTGTCCGGAACGCTGGTGCCGGGGACCACGATGTGGTAATCATCCGCATCCAGACCATCTGTGCTCTGGGCGAACATAGGCGCCGTCATCCCGATGATGAGCATCATTAGGACGATCAAGGCGGCTGATCTGCTTTTCATGTAACGGCATAAGCAATCTGTTAAAAATAAGATACGAGAATCGGTTCGGCATGACCGTTCCCCTAATCATTTTCATCGCCGTTACCGCGGTGATGATATCCGCATCCTATTGGGATGTCCGCTCCAGAGAGGTGTCTGATGCCCACTGGATGGCGATAGGGGTCATCGGGATGGCGGTCTCGGCCCTGACAGAGGACCTGCTCCCAGGCATATTGTCCGCAGGGGGATTCCTCATGTTTATGCTCTTTATGTTCAGCGAGAAGGTCCAAGGGAAGGTGTCGCTTGCCGTGATCGCTCTCGGTTCCCTATTATTGATATCATCTTCTGCGGTGTCCGAAGAGCCCTACCCCCTGGTAACTCTGGCGATGGTGCTGCTGTTCATAACCATGTACATCACCGGAGCGATGAAGGGCGGTGCCGACGTCAAGGCATTGGCAGTTCTGTCCTTCCTCTTCTGCGAATACCCCGATTACGGTTTCTTGGTATGGGAACCAATCTATCCACAGAGTCTCGTGCTCAATCCCATGTTCTCCGTGCTCCTGATAGCGATGATCCTCTCGATAGTCTACGCGGTCGTCCACAATCTGCGCAGGTCGGGAGGCACCAGGATATCCTCTTACGTCACGACGAGGTCAGAGGCAGAATCGTCCTTCGTGTGGAAGCTGGAGGACATCGACGATGAGAATGTGAGAGTCACGCCGATGATCCCGTTCCTTGTACCGACGACGGTCGGTCTGGTTTTCACGATGGTATTGGGCTGTCCTCTGTTCGCACTCATCTGACCATGTTTAGAGGGTGTTTGCATCTGGCGCATTTGGAGCCGTCCAGCCCAGAAGGATTTGCAGAATATCCGAGACGCTTCACCACAACCTCTCCGCACCCGGGGCATATGGTGTCGTCCGCATCGTCGACCAGAGTGTTTCCCACATAGACGAAGTTCAGTCCGAGCTCCATGCCCATCTCCCTGCAGTGAAGGAGTTCGTCAACAGGTGTCATCGGCACATCCCTCATCTCATAGTCGGGCTGGAATCTGCTGAAGTGAACCGGGATGATCGGTGAAAGATCCTTCACCCAACTGCAGAATGCTCTGATCTCGTCCTCCGAATCGTTGATCCCGGGAATAACGAGATAGTTCAGCTCCATATGGACGCCCCTCTCGAATACGTTCCTTGCCGTGTTCAGGACATCGCTGAGGTTTGCATCGCAGAGTTTCTTGTATGTGTTCTTGTCGAAGGATTTGATATCGATGCTAATAGCGCTGACCACTTCGCACAGCTCCCTGAGCGGGCCGTCGTTGACCAGGCCGTTGGTCATCAGAACGAGGTCCATCTCTGGAGCGATCTTCGCGACATCCATGATGTACTCGAACCAGACCATCGGTTCGTTGTAGGCGAAGGCTATGATGTCCATCTCCTCATCCCTGCACATCTCCAGCAGTTCCTCGGGACTCTTGAACGTCGCACGCTTCTTTCCGATCGTGAGCTTAGCGAAGGAGTAGTTCTTGCAGTAGCCGCAGTTCATGTTGCAGCCGACGCTTCCGACCGAGAGGCATTTGGAATGCGGTTTGAAGTGGTAGAGGTTCATCCTCTCGATGGGATCGACGCTCAGTGAAGAGATCTTCCCGTACGAATTGGAGACCAGGATATCGTCATCGGCCCTGCGGGTCCCGCAGTATCCGAACTCCCCCTTCCTGATGAAGCATTTCTGCTGACAGAGTTCGCATACGAACGCATCGCCCTCGCGACGGTAGTATCTCGCTTCTATCCTGTCAATATTCGCCATAGTCGATTCTGCTCCTCTTCCCTTCGCGGATGAGATCCGCTTGGCCGCTGTCGTTGACCATGCCTATGATCGAGAATTCGATCTCCGAATCGTACAGTTTCTTGAGACGGTCGGGATCTGCGGTGAACATTAGCTCGTATTCCCCTCCCCATCCGATCAAGAGTTTTTCCAGCGGGATGCCAGTCTTCTGAGATATCTCGTCGACATACTTCTCATGCTGGAGGAAACTGAATTCCACATCTATCCCTACACCAGATGCTTTGCAGATAGTATTCAGTGCGGTTCCCAGACCATCTGACAGGTCTATGCAGGACGAGACGATCCCGGATGAGGCCAGCTCTATGCCCTCAGATACACGGGGGATGGGCATGAAGAGGGATTCCCTTGCTTCAGGACAGTCTATATCGTTTTCTATTGCAGCGAACCCGGCGGCCGGTCCTCCCAGCGGGCCGGTAACGGCAACAACATCTCCAGGTCTCGCCCCCGAGCGCAGCATCGGAGCTCTACCATCCATGGTGCCTATCGCGGTTCCTGCAACGATCCCGGGGCCGTTCTTGGTGTCTCCCCCGATGATTCCTGTACCGCAGAACTCTGCGCACTGATCGATGCCGCTCATTATGTCATAGGCGTTCTGAGAATCCAATGTCGAAGGCAGTGCCAGAGCGGCTGTGAAACCTATAGGTCTCGCACCCATGGCGGCGAGGTCGCTGAAGTTCACGGCTGCCGCATACCATCCGAATTGCTCGTACGTCATACCGACGGGGAAGTGCCTGTCGAAGGTTACTATATCAGTTGTGATGACGATGTCCTTCTCGATGACAGCAGCATCGTCGCCTGGGCCCACGCGGCCTTCCGGCCTTATGAACGATTTGAAATCTTCTATGAGCTGGCGCTCTCCTATGTCGGCAATCTGAACCATTACGATTGTGTAAAGGAATTGTCAGTAAATAATGTGTCGAGCGCAGTTCTAACAACGAAGATGATGGTCGCTATCGTCGATTTTAACTTTCGAAGTGTTGCGTTCCGGGCGCGCTGTTATATTCATGAAGATGAAGTCATGGGCGCCAGGAGATGGAAGTCCGCGTACGAGGACTTCTATTCTAAGTATGCGGGCTGCCCTGACCTGAGAACTTAACCGGAGGTGAAAACCTGAAGGATAAGAAAAAGGACCAGGATCGCAAGTCTCACAAACTCCTCCTGGTCCTAGGGGTTTTACGGACATTGTCCGAGCTCCTAAGATGGTTCGTATAACGAACCCTGAGGCCCTTCGGGGCCTCTAAATCTTGTAACGATTGCACAAGACTGTAATCATTCAATCTCCATACAAACATTATAAATCCTCTCTTTCGGCGCTACAATGTAATAATCTGCTCCCAAGGCAACGCGCGTTACATTTATTTTATTAACAGGGACGTGTTTAAAGGAATCTGGTCCAATGATAATCGACGTGAAATATGGTAAGGACGAAGTGCAGAAGGTCGAGATACCTGACGAGAACTACATAGGTACATTCTATCCCAAGGATGTCGAATGCGGCGACCCAGACAAGGTGATCGGCCAGTCCATCGACAATCCGATAGGATATGATTCGCTGGAAGCGTTCCTCGATGGTGGCAAGGATATAGTGTTCATCGTCAACGACGGAACCCGTCCCACCCCTACAGCCAAGGTATTGGATGCCCTTTCCAAAAGGATGGATCTCACGAAGGCAAGATACCTCGTAGCCACCGGAACCCACAGGGATATGACTGCGGAGGAATACAATTTCGTCTTCGGAAAGCACTACAGCGATCTGAAAGATCGTATCATCTGCCACGATGCCAAGAACTCTGAGTGTGTCTTCTTGGGAACGTCGAAGAACGGGACCCCTATGGAAGTCAACAAGATCGCCGTGGAATCGGACCGCCTGGTGATCATTACATCGGTGGAACCCCACTATTTCGCAGGATACACCGGAGGCAGGAAATCCTTCCTTCCCGGAGTCGCATCCTTCAAGACCGTCGAGGCCAATCACAAGCTGGCCATGAGCAAGGAGGCCCAGGCTTTGGCATTGGAGGGCAACCCGGTCCACGAGGACATGATGGACGCCCTCGAGGTGGTGAAGGGCAAGAAGATCTTCGCCATCGAGACCGTCCTGGACAGGCATCAGAACATATACAAGGCGATCTCCGGAGAACTTCACGCGTCCTTCCACGAGGCTGTGAAGTACGCGAACGAGGTGTTCTCCGTACCCATCCCCGAGAAGGCGGATGTTGTGTTGACCGTTGCACCCTATCCTATGGACGTGGATCTTTATCAGTCGCAGAAGGCTCTGGACAATGGTAAATGGGCCCTCAAGGAAGGCGGAAAGATCATCATGGTATCCAAATGTAGGGAGGGAATCGGACATCCGACCTTCCTCCAGCAGCTCTCCTCGTCCAACGACCCCAACAAGGTCCTGGAGAATCTCAGAGCAGAATACAAGCTCGGATACCACAAAGCTGCCAAGATGGCAGAGATTGCAACCTGGGCATCCATATGGGCGGTCACCGGATTGGATCCCGAGATACTTTCAAAAGCAAACATCAGACCCTTCCCCACAGTGGCCGATGCCATGAAGGAGGCTCTTGCGGAGAACCCCAAGGCCCGTGTCATCGTTCTGATGGACGGAAGCGTAACCATACCGAGGGTGGAATGAATGAGCGGATTCGAAGTCGATAAGCTGGAAGAGGTAAGGAAGGCGGTAAACGTCTGTACCATGTGCGGTTTCTGTAAGAGTGTCTGTCCTTCGTTCAAAGCCATCAATTGGGATTCGGCATTGTCCAGGGGGCGTATCACGCTCACCTACGGACTGCTGAACGGAGACCTTGAGGTCAGCGACTCCCTCGTGGAGAACATGTACACCTGTACGACCTGTGCGGACTGCGTAAGGAGATGCCCTTCCAAGGTCAAGATCGTGGACATCATCGAGCTGTGCCGTGCGGACATCGTGAAGAACGGAAAGATCCTGCCCAAACACAAGGCCATGTGCGACAACATCCTCAACTGCGGCAACCCGTTCGGGGAGACTGCCACCAGGCAGGAGACCCTCGGAAGGAAGCCCCACAACGCGAAGGTCGGATACTATGTAGGATGTACCGCTACCTACAGGTCCAAGAAGACCGCTCAGGCCACGCTGTCCATTCTGGACAAGCTCGGCGATGATTTCACTACCATCGACGAGGTCTGCTGCGGTTCGGTCATGCAGAGGGTAGGATGGCCCCAGGAGGACATCACGCCTCTCTTCCAGAAGAACGTCGATGCTATCAAAGCATTGGGTGTCGAGACCCTCGTGCTCGCATGCGCAGGCTGCTACAGGATGTTCAAGATCGAGTACCCCAAGTATGTGGAGGTGCCTTTCGAGGTCCTGCACATAACCGAGTATCTCGCCAGGAAGGACCTCAAACTGAAGCCCATGGAAGGCGTCGTTGCCACCTACCACGACCCATGTCATCTCGGAAGGCACTGCGAGGTCTATGAGCCTCCCAGAGAGGTCATAAAGAAGATCCCCGGACTGGATTTCAGGGAGATGAAGTACAACCGCAGCACAAGCCACTGCTGCGGAGGCGGAGGCGGAGTCAGGTCCGCGTATCCTGAGGTATCTCTGAATATCGCCAACACAAGACTGGACGAGGCATCGTTCGCCGATTTGGTCATCACGACCTGTCCATTCTGTGTTAACAACCTCCAGGCCGCCAAGGGCGACCGCAAGGTTGAGGTCAGGGATCTCGTCGAGATCATCGACGAGCTGATGGAATGATTTTTCCCAAAGGGAGGGGTGAACCCCCTCTCATCATGGGCATTTTGAATCTAACCCCCGATTCCTTCTCGGACGGAGGCAGATGGAACGATACCGGGCGTGCTCTGATGCATGCCCAAGATATGATCGACCAGGGGGCGGACATCATCGATGTCGGTGCGGAATCCACCCGTCCCGGGTGCACCCCTGTTTCCGCCGATGAGGAATGGTCCAGATTGGAGCCGGTACTCAGAGAACTGAGGAGGACGGTAGATGTTCCCATCTCTGTGGACACTATGAAGGCTGAGGTCGCCGAAAAGGCCCTGTCCGCAGGTGCTGATATCATCAACGATGTCAACGGTCTGCGCGGGAAGGGCATGATAGAGATATGTGCTGACAACGGGGCCGCTGTCGTGATCTCGCACATGTATGGGGATTATCCCGATATGCATTCAGACCACATGTCCGGCGATTACAGGAATGAGATCAGGGGTTTCCTCTATACCCAATCCGAAAAGGCGGTCGAGGCCGGCATCAGCGCTGACAGGGTAATCATAGATCCGGGAGTGGGTTTCGGAAAGACGCCGGAACAGAATCTGGGGATCATAGAGGATTGTTCCTTCCTCGGCGATGAATACTCCATACTCATCGGGGTCTCCAGGAAGAGGATAGTGTCCAGGACCTATCCTGATATGGATGCTGATGACGCTACTGCGATCTTGTCGAAGAAGGCAGTGGATTCCGGTGCGAACATAGTCCGCGTGCACAATGTGGCAAGGACGGTCAGCGAGTTAAGGCCCTTATGATGAAGAGTATGAGGATCGTTCCCGCTGCCACGGCATAGAAGATGTAATCCCTCTTCTTATCGGCTGCTACCTTCTCTTTCTGCTTCTGCCTGCATTCCTCATCGCAGAACTCCTCACCGAACGGTATAGGGTCGCCGCAGAATGCGCAGTGCGAGTGCTCGGGCAGCCTGATGTTAGCCATGTTATCCCCCATATCTATAGACCTTAAAAAATCCGACGAGGTTTATACACTGACGGAAGAATGTCTTCCCGGGAATCCTATGGTTAGATTCACGTTAAGGGATGGAAGAAGGGAAGCATCGATAAGGATGGAGATGCCGGAGAACGAGAAGATCGAGGAGCTCAGGGAGACCGTGGAGGAGTACTGGGGCGACGGAAGGGTCATGCTGGTCAGGGACTACGAGGTACTCGATCCGGATACGAACATCGGGGACTATGTGGACGAGAACGATGTGGTCGATGTCATACCGTTCATGGGCACGAGGATAACTGCCAGATGAGAAAGGTTTGATTATGGATAACCGCATCTACGGTCATGGTCGGAAGGCTGGGGACGAACGCTGACATCCTCATTTCGGAGGCTGTACTGGGAAGGCTCTTGGAGACGATGGACTCCATGCTCCTGGATACGGATCAGGCAGGTGTCCTTCTCGGCGGTGATCCGATGGATGATGAGAACGGTCGCTATTTCGTTGTGAGGTGTATTACCGAAGATTCGCCGATAGGAGTTTGCGTCGCATCGTCCGAAGGCGGTACCGAACCGACCGAGACGGATCTTCTGCTTTTCAAGAAACATCTTTCAGACGGGATCCTGATGAAGGTCGATGTTTTCGCCCACCAATTCTCATTCTACAAGGTATCCGATACTGTTGAGGATGCCGCAGTGCTCTTCCAGGAATGATCAGACCCAAATGGCGTGCCTGTTACGCATCTCTTCTTCTGTGATGCCTTTTCTATCCATGATGTCGCATACGACACATTCGAAGAACAGGTGAGCAGAATCCTCAAAAATGGTTCCCAGAGGAGCTATCTTCTTGGTCTCCTCGTTCTCCACTATGTCCAGGACGATCGTGATGTCCGAGGTATGGGCGAGATTGCAGTCCTTGACACCGGTCAGGGATATAACCTTCGACCCCACGACATTCCTGGCGATCTCCGCTGTCTGGACCACAGAAGAGGTCCTTCCTGTGTTGGAGATAAGGAGCGTTAGATCGTCCTTCGTTATGATTGGGGTTGTCATCTCTCCGACGAAATGGACATCGAATCCTAATTGCACAAGACGGACGGCGAACAGCTGACCGACGAGTCCCGATCTTCCGGAACCGTAGATGAACGTCCTTCTGCTGGAAAGGATAGAATCGATCAGTTGATCCTTCAGCTTGGTATCGACAGAGGTGACGGCCCTATCGCAATAGGCTATGAGTTCGGTTGGAGACCTCATCTCACTCACTAGCGGCTGCCATTTCAGCCTTCTTTCTTTCCTTCATGTCCTTTGCGACCTTCTTCGCGAGGACCCTCTCGAGGATGATCTTCATGTACATGGCGTCATGCTCTAGAAGAGGGGAAGTGGAAATGACTGTGGCGTTGGGTTTCATCTCGATGAGCGCTTCTGCGAGGGGTTCGAATCTGAGGTCTCCCTTCTTGATGGGGGTGAGCCTCTTCTCGTTGCCTTCGGAGTATTCCACGCCTGCGAATGCGGTATGGACCCTTCCGTCGCTGTAGCTCTCCACCTGCTCGAGGACGTTCAAGAAGTCATCGACATCCAGCAGGGAACCGTTTGTACGGGAATGGAGGTGCGAGAAGTTAAGAACCGGTATGACTCCGGGAATCTGATCGCAAAGGTCGAGGATCTGATCCAACGATCCGAATACATCCTCCTGTCCAGTGACCTCGACACCGAGCCTGGGGGTGAGGCCGTTGCCCTGCCACCAGTCCATGATGTCCGCGACGTTGTTGAGAATGTTCTCGTCGATCTCTTCTCTGTCGGTCTTGTCATCGTATACTCCGAGACTTGTGACGACGACATCGCCTCCGAGGGCGTTGAGAATGAGTGCTGCATGCCTTATGCTGTCCATGCAGTTCTCGGTAAGATCGTTGTTGGAACCGAGATCCATGTAGAACGGTGTGTGTATCGAGAGGTTGACATCCAGTCTCTTCGCCATTTCGTTGGTCCAGAAGAGGTCTCCGTATGTGTCGGAGACTCCGGAAGGCATGTAGATGAGATCATCATCCTCTTCGATGGGTTCGTCGGGGTCGACGATGAGCTCCCCGTCCCTGACGATCTCCAGCACGAATCCTTCCTCGATGTCCTTCAAGGTCATTCCTATCTCCTCGTCATCAGGTGGTCTGGCGTATGCGCTTGACCTCACCATTTGGATCTCCATTGCGCTGAGGCTCAGGTTGTGAACATCCTCGATACCGTTCTGGAGCGTACGACCTTTACAAGAAAGTGGGATTCCGGCTGGACCGAATCTTATCATGCAATCACTCGTCCGAAATTGCCCACTTATTATTAATAATGAATGTGCGCGGGATTACTTTCACAGGGTGTTAAAAAAGGGAAAGTGGCGGGGTTTGAACCCCGCTTTGAGTTTTAGGATCAGCCCATCCTGTTCTTTGCGATAGGCATGATTCCGCCGATTACTGTGATGATGGCACCAATCAGTGTCAGCCAGAATCCGTACTGGATGTAATCCATCATACTTCCAGCCATTCCTAACGACTGTGTTGCGAACAGAAGTCCAAAGATAACTACAACGATTGCAATAATAAGTGCGATGATCCCCAGGATGTTACTGGCCTTCTGCATCTTCTCAGTGTTTGCGAAGGTGGGGATAATCATGAGAACCAGAGAGAGTATTCCACCGATGAGTGCAATCAGAGGCACGAATGTGTAATCGAGAATACTTCCGTAATCAGAATTGGAGAAAATATCCCATCCCGATGCTGTCGCTTTAATAATTGGGATTTGACCCCATGCGAGGAAAACGCCGACAATCATGAGGATTGCACCGACGATTCCGATAATTCCAAGAATGTTGATGTTTGAAGCCATAAATTCACCTTTTTGATGATTATGGTTCGCTCTTAGCGAACTAACACTGAATTTTTTTTCGTGATATTTTACAATATCGTCATTCTGGGTAGGCCACTTACTCAGCTACAATCGGTTTTGGGAGTTTCCCCTTCTTCAGAATAGGGACCAGGCCGCCCACGAAGGCCAAGAAACTGCCCGCCATGTTCAGCCAGAAACCGACCTTGAGGTAGTTCACTAGACGGATCGTTATGATGGCGTAATCCCAAGTCTTGTTCATGAACATGAAGGAATAGATGATGATCACAAGTGCCAGTATCATCGTTATGGCACCTAATATGATGTTCATCTTCCTATAATTCCCGCGGTTGTTGAATGTCACGATCGTCATGAGGACAAGGACAATTATCCCGCAGATCAGAGAAAGGAGCGGCACTATCGCATACTTTAGTTTGATGACGTCCCTCCAATCGAAGAAGACCTCCCAGCCGGTGAGTTTGAAATTGAATTCTAGGACTTCGATCTGTATCTGAACCCATGTGAGGAATACGCTGGCGATCATCATGACGCTACCGACGATCGCAATGACCCCCAAAATGTTGGCGCTCCTCGACATGTTATTTGCTCTAAACCTCTGACGGAGGACTTTGTATAAGAAAGGCTTTGAGGAAACCCTCGGTTTCCTCTATGTGATCGCAGATCCCTCTGCTCTCCATCCATCAGCTCGAAGACTGAACACCTTGCATGCCCAAGGTGAGGATGTTGCAGGCAGCGTTCTAATCGCGGTCGACATCCAGACCGCAATGCGGACAGACATGCCTGCGGACCGAGAGGTCCTTGGGCACAAGCAATCCGCACTTGGAACACTGTTGGGACGTGTACGCCGGATCCACCTTCACCATCCGGATACCAGCCTCTGCCGCTTTGTATCCAAGCGTGAAGATGAACTTCCCCCAGTTCGCATCCCTGAAGGACTTCCTCATACCCTTGGACCTGCTCCTGTCGGCAAGCTCCTTGATGCGGATGTCCTCCATGATTATCATATCGTGATTCTCCAGAAGGCCGTTCACGACCTCGTAAATATATCCCTTGTTGACATTATTCAGTCTCTCGAAGGCATGGAACAGCCTCTGGCGGTATCTCTCCCTCTCTTTCGATCCCTTCTCGTACCTGGACATCCTCCTGAGGATCTTCGATACCTGCCTTTCGGCCTGAACGTAGTTCTTCCTGTTGGGATAGGTTGCACCATCCGATGTCACCACCACGTTCTTCAGACCGAGGTCTATGCCTATGGGTCTGGTCGGTTCGGTAAAGGTCTATACGGCAGTTCCGTCATCCTTAGAATCCATCTCGAACGTCAGCGCAGCCTCCCAGCGGTATCTGGGCCCCGCACCTTTTCTGATGATGGTGCACGTCTTCACGGTGCCGCCGATCCTGCGGTATCCCCTGATCCTCACATCCGTCTTCCATGGACTCAGCCTGATATGATTAGGAGACAGCTTGAACCCTTTCTGTGGATAGGTGAACGAATCGTACCTCTTCCATGACTTGAATCTCGGGAATCCCGCATGCTCGGGATCCTCCTTCACGCGCCTGAAGAATCCGTCGAACGCCCTGCTCAGACGGAAACAGACGTCGTATAATACCTGGGAGTACACCGTCTTCAGCTTCGGTTCTTCCTTCTTCATGTCAGGCAGAAGCTTCTCCAGTTCATATGCTGAAGGGTGCTTCCCGCCTTCCTTATGCATCTCGATACAGTATTCGAGAAGGCCGTTGTACAGATCATGGCAAACGAACAGGCAGTCGTTGAGCTGACGCTCCTGCTCCCTGTTCGGGTACATTCTAACGACCAAGGTCCTCATCTTCCTGTCCATGGAATGCCTCCACGGAACACACCGTATGGTTACTATAAGAAGTTAAGACGGGGGTCTCCGAAAGTGCAATCGAAAAACTACCTATCCAGACATCCCCTTTCCACTTTCGGTTCGGTGTCTAAGGTTCCTAGATAATTCTGTTGAATCATCAATTCTGACGCTAGACCGAGGGTT
>SUST01000019.1 GCA_015063285.1 Thermoplasmata archaeon | reverse complement strand
CCTGCCGAGGCAGAGCTTCGGTCATAGCCAGGGCTACGCCTGTTCGGTTTTTTGAGAGCGAGGTGTAGAAGTCACGATTCTAAAAAAGTGTGATCACACTTCTAAAATCTTAGAAGCCACATTCTTACCTCGATGGTAGAAGTATCGGCCGGGATCATCATACATGATTCCAAGATCCTGTGTTTCCAAAAGGGGGTGGCGAAATACCCCTATCTCTCCCATAAATGGGAGTTCCCTGGAGGGAAGGTGGAAATGGGGGAGGACCCAAAGGATACCATCATCAGAGAGTTGTCCGAAGAGCTAAAGATGGACATCTCTCATCAGAGGATCGAGTATCTGTGCGATACGGAGTACGATTATCCGGATTTCCATCTCTTGATGCATTCATTTTTGATCTTCGTAGATGATCCGCAATTCACATTGACCGAGCACATTTCTTCGAAATGGTGCACAATCGGAGAATTGAAAGAAATCGATTGGGCTGAAGCTGATAAGGCTGTTGCAAAAGCGATTGAGGAATACTATGCCTGAGGAATATTCTCTGAACCTTAGTACTGGTGAGGTAACAACCGATGGGAATCCTTCGATTCCAGCCCTGGTCTACAACGACAGTCCTACAAAGTCCGTTTTCTCCGCGATCAACAGAGAACTGAGGAAATGCAAATCGTTCGAATTCTCGGTAGCGTTCATCACAGATAGTGGAATCACACCATTCTGCCATTTCCTCAAGAATCATCCTGATGTGGTCGGAAGGATCATCACGACCGATTATCTTCAATTCAGCGAACCCAAGGCACTAAAGAAACTCTTGGAATTGAAGAATGTGGAGTGTCGCGTATACACTAAGGCCGCTTTCCACACAAAGGGATATCTCTTCCATAACGACGAGGGATCCTCACTGATAATCGGCAGCTCTAACATAACGAACACTGCACTTTTCTACAACAAAGAATGGAATGTCAACATCACCTCCGGAGATGAGGATAATCAGATAATAGAACAGACCGAGAAAGAATTCAACAAGATGTGGTCAGAATCTGAAATCATGGATCTGGAATGGGTGGAAGATTACGAATCCAGATATGATTTCGATAATCCAAGAAGGATAGAATCCATCGATCTTCCGATCATCAAACAGATAGAACCCAATGCGATGCAGAAGGAAGCCTTAAAGCAATTGAGCAACGTAAGACAGGCCGGCTCCAAGAAAGCTCTGATAGTTTCTGCTACCGGTACAGGAAAAACGTATCTCTCTGCTTTCGACATCAAGAACTTCGGTGCGAAGAAGGTGTTGTTTCTTGTCCACAGGGAGCAGATATTGGATTCCGCAATAGCTACATTCAAAAGACTGTTCAAAAACGAATTTAGCATGGGCAAGATATCGGGAACTAAGAAAGATTTCGATGCCGATTTCATCTTCTCGACAACACAGTCGATGACAAAAGAAACTACACTCAATCATTTTTCTTCGGACCATTTTGATTACATAGTTTGTGACGAGGCACATCATTCAATTTCTCCCCATTACAAGAAGATCATAGACCACTTCAAACCTAAGTTCATGCTAGGCATGACCGCGACTCCGGAGAGGATGGACAAGATGGACATCTTCGAACTTTTCGATCATGTTATCGCATACGAAATACGCCTACAAGATGCCCTTAGCGCGGACCTACTTTGCCCGTTCCACTACTACGGAATTTCAGACATCGTTGTCGACGACAAACCACTTGACGAGAACTCGGATTTCAACCTTCTGACCTCTGATGAGAGGGTCAAGCACATTATGACTCAAGCAGAGTACTATGGATATGCTGGTCAAAGGGTCAAAGGGTTGATCTTCTGCAGAGATAAGAAAGAAGGACAGACCCTTTCCAACGAATTCAACAAGAGAGGATGGAGAACACTATTCGTATGCGACAAGACTACTGAAAAGGAACGCGAGATTGCGATTCACAGATTGGAAATGGATGAGGGTGAAGATTCATTAGACTACCTAATTACCATCGACATTTTCAACGAAGGAATAGACATCAAATCCATCAATCAGATAATCATGCTTAGGCCTACACAATCAATTACGATTTTCATTCAACAACTAGGTCGCGGTCTAAGAAAAACTGCATTGGACGATACAGTGAAACCCTATCTTACGGTTCTAGATTTCATCGGCAATTACGATAACAATTACATGATCATGATGGCCTTGTCCGGAGACAACTCGATGAACAAGGATCATCTCCGTAAACGCCTGATGACCGACCCGATCACAGGTTCATCGATCATACAATTCGACAGGATATCGGAAGAGAAAATATATGATTCCATAAACAAAGCTAAGAATATTTCATATCTGATAAAATCGCAATATGTTACGCTTTCGAATATGCTCGGATTCCCTCCAAATCTATGCTATTTAGAATCTCACGATAAGATCGATCCTGCAGTTATAATCAAAAATTATGATAATCTATACAAATTCAGAAAGACTCTGAAATTGATCGATTACGATTTATCAAACGAGCAGAATGAGCTCCTGAAAAATCTTTCAAAAATACTGATTCCGGGAAAACGCGCCCACGAGAACATCATGTTAAGATCACTCTTAGAAAAAGGAATCACAACGAAAGAAGAATTTGTAAAACAGTTGAAAGAATGCTATCCAGTCATATCTGATTCTGATTACGAATCATGCATTTCAGTGATCTCCGGTAACTTCTACGGAAAAGAAAACGGAATTATCGAAATCAAAAACAATTCAGTGTGTTTGAAAGATTCATTCAGAGGAAATCTTGAGAACGAACAATTCAAAGAATATGTAGAAGACGCTGTTTTATGCAGTAGACAGATCTATCTCAGGAAATACTCTTCAAACAATTCCGACAGATTTGTTCTATACGAAAAATATTCGAGAGAAGATGTTTGCAAATTGCTCAATTGGCCCAAGAGCATCACACCTTTGAACATAGGCGGATACATTATTCAGGGGCAGACCTGTCCTATTTTCGTCACCTATCACAAAAGTGAGAACATCAGTTCTACAATTAATTACGAGGATCATTTCATCAACAGAGGGAAAATAAGTTGGATGACGAAGAATGGACGCAGACTCGATAGCAAAGAAGTCAAGAAACTGATAGATCAGGATCTGCAAAGATATCTGTTCGTTATGAAAAGTGATAATGAAGACGCAACCTTCTACTACTTAGGAAAAATCGATCCTGTAATCAAAGAAATGAAGGAAATGATCATGCGCGATGCCGATAAGAGCGTGGTCAATATCCCGATGACTCTCAGAGTACCTGTCGAAGAAAGATTGTATCAATATCTCATCGAAGGAAGTATCACCAAACAGAAGAATTCAGAATAAAATCAACCTATGTTTTTGCAAAACTTCTCAATTCTCTTATTTCTTCTATCAACGAAATCCAGATTCGAATTAATCCACCTCAGATATTCATCGACATCCTTCGGGAACGGATCCGTCTCGAACAATTCAGTATCCAACCACATCCTCACTTTCGAATAGTCATTAGATACGCAATCCTGCAGGAAGAAGAAATCGACATAGCCCTTGAAATCGACGAACAGGTCGAAGAACCCCCTGTCCTGCTCCAAACACCATGAGATGGGCGATTCCTCTCCTTCGTAGAATCTGCGGATGCATTCCAACGTCAGATCCCATCTGTCGATTATTGCCCTGTTGCTCCCGCGGATCTGATTGATGCTGTTCCTGTGCTTCGGGAAGATGATCGCACCGCCTATGGTGTAAAACCTGCGGATCATCGATTCCATCCATGACCTGTAATCGTCCATCGAATCACTGACCTCATCGATCAGGGATCTGCACCTCTCATACCTGAAACCGGTCGTTATGGAATCGCTTGCGAACCTCATCCCATCCCAATTCAGATAATCGCTGCCGTACCCTTCCTTCAGATCCATGACCTGCCCGTTGGGGAGCTCCCTGCTCCAAAGGATGCGATGATAGTTGCGTAGCATAGGGCTGCAGGAATCGGGATCGCTGCCGCAGTATCCTAGTCCGCCCTTCCTCTCCCAGAACCCATCCCAGAAACCGGGAGAATCGGTGGTGAAATCGAAGGTCGTATCGATGAGCATAGCGAACCGTAATCCATCTCAGCCGATTTAGATTATCAGGAAGTCCAATAACAAACATAACAGCCAGCCGTTATTATACTCTCGATGCATCCCATCCTTGCACATGACCAACTACTCCAACTCCAAGCTCTCCCAGTTCGAAAACTGCAGGTTCGCCTACGACCTGCATTACAACAAGGGATACGACTCCCCGTACGAATCCATAGAGGCCTTCCTGGGCTCCAGGGTGCATGAGACCCTGGAGAAGCTCTACAGAGACCTGGAGGACGACAGGATAGACACCTTGGATGAGCTGCTGGACTTCTACGACAGGAACTGGGACGAGAAATGGCACGACGAGGTGTTCAACTCCTCCGACAAGGACGACTGGACCCACCATGACGACGGTATCGTGTGCATCACAGATTACTACAACAGGTACCATCCCTTCGACCAGTACGCCACCGCCGGGATCGAGACCGACGAGAAGCTCACGCTCCCCGACGGGAACACATGGTCGGTGAGGATGGACAGGTTCGCCTTCAGGGGCGACACCTTCTACATCATCGATTACAAGACCGGGAACAGGATGAAATCCCAATACGACGCGGACACCGACAGGCAGCTCGCCATGTACGCCGCATGGGTCAGGGACAAGTACGGAATGAACAAGAAGGTCAAGCTGGTCTGGCACATGCTGAAATTCGATAAGGAGGTCGTGTCCGAGAGGACCAACATGGAACTGCTCAGAACGGTCGACAAGGTGGTCAGGGAGATAGAGGAGATCGAGCATTGCAAGAATTGGCCCCCGCATCCCTCGAGGCTCTGCGACTGGTGCGTCTACAGGCACATGTGCCCATTGTTTGGAAAAGAAAACGTAACCCTTGGTTACGATAAAGAAGAGGATGTGAATCTATGAGGATCTATCTTGATAGCTGTTGCTATAACCGCCCGTATGATGATCAAAACCAACCACGTATCCATCTAGAAGCGACAGCCAAGATGGCAATTCAGAATGAAATCAAGAATGGCAGGCACGAATTAGTGACCTCAGTCATTTTGGACTATGAAAATGAAAGGAATCCAGATTCTATTCCGGCTGAGAATATCAGACTCTTTATGGAAACTTACAGCAACATATACATAGGCAATGATGAAAGGAACAATCTAAAAACGCTCAGAGACGAAATCATGTCAAAAGGAATCAAATACGCAGATGCCTCGCATATCGCGTGTGCAATCCATGCTAGATGCGACTGCTTAATAACCACAGACGATCGTATGTTACACTTTGTAGATAAAAGGATTAAAATTATAACGCCCGTGGACTTTATTAACAACGAGGGGGAATGAAATGAATTCTGCCGATGAAGAATACACAGTAGATGAGATGTACAAGCTCGGGATGGATTGTCTGGTTGACAAATTCGGCATCGTCAATACTGAAAAATTCATCACCGCAGTCAGATCCAGGAATCCGGATTATACAGAGTGGAGGCGGCAGATGTACGAAGGCATGACTGTAGAAGAATTCGATGCCTCCGTTGATGATTTCGCAAAAAGCCACGGTAAAGAAAAGAGTAAGTCCAAAGACTGACATTCCTCAATTACTCAATTTCTGTAATCATCGCGTCTACAGGCACATGTGCCCCTTGTTCGATAATGAGAAAAGTTGCAAAATGTGTAATTAATTACCCTTGCAAACCCTGCAAAATGTGTAATTAAATCATACTGGATGTTCTTATCCTATGGTTGGGTTTGAATCGAGCGTCCGTTTGATATATCCACGAACACGCTACACTGTCACGGAGGTACATCGCATGTCCGATACCATAGAGCACAAGTGCCCGAGCTGCGGGGCGACAGTAACGTTCGATGCCTGTTCGCAGAAGGTGGTATGCGGATACTGCGGATGCAGTTACGATCCCTCCGATTTCATCCCTGCCGACAAGGATATCAAATTGGATGCCGGGAGCATCGAGCTCCCTATGAACGGCGGGGAGGAATGGTCCGATAAGGATGACGTCTCCGAATACCATTGCAACTCGTGCGGCGGGGAGGTCTACACGGAATCCACCACATCCGCCACCATATGCCCATTCTGCGGCAGCACCGTCATCCTGAAAGGTCGCCTCACGGGCTCCCTCATGCCCGACAAAGTGATCCCATTCAAGATCACGAAGGAAGAAGCGCTCAGGGACCTGGACGCCTTCATCAGGAAGAAGCACTTCGTCCAGAAGGGTTTCATCGACGACAGGGAACTGGAGGAATCCAAGGGACTGTATGTCCCTTTCTGGGTATACGACCTTGAGCTGGATGCGGACCTCGAATACACTTGCATGAAGGAGAAGGTCCTGGTCCCGGGAAAGAACAGCGATGTGGTCGAACAGAGGTTCTTCAAGGTCACCAGACAGGGTTCGATATCCTTCGATAAGGTTCCTGCGGACGGTTCCTCGAAGATGCCCGACGACCTCATGGAATCACTCGAACCGTTCGATTCTGGGGAATCGGTGGATTTCACAACGGCATACCTTTCAGGTTACATCGCTGACAAGTACGACATAACCCAAGAGGATGTGGCTCCTAGGATCAAGCAGCGCGTAAGCGAGGAGACCGACGACAGGTTCAGGAAGACCATAGAGGGGTACGACAGGATCAGCATGAGCGAATCCTCCATTAACGCTGAGAAGTCCGAGGTGGACTACGTCCTGTATCCGGTCTGGCTTTTCAACCTCAGATGGAACGACCAGAAGTTCACCTTCGCCGTGAACGGTCAGACGGGGAAGATCGCAGGGAATCTCCCTCCCAACAAGGGAAGGATCCTCATCACCAGCCTGCTGTTCTTCGCCATCTTGATGGCGGGTGCCTGGCTGCTCTTCAGCCCCGGCGCCCCCGTGGACGAGATCATCGACGCGATGACCTTCTCCACCATAATCTGCGGTATATTCGCAGGCACTCTGTACAGCATGCTGCTGGCCTCGCTCAAATCGGTCGAGAGGAAGCACGGTTCGGAGGACTACTACCGCGAAGGGAGCATGAACATCAGCGGCCGTAGCGAGGAGTTCCTCTACAAGAAGATCACTACCAGATGATTATGTAAAGTGTACTTTACAAAATTTTACTGGTTTAAATATCCTGTTAAGTATACTTTACAATTTTGAAACGATATAAAAACCTGTAAAGTATACTTTACATTATGAGCAGCGCAGACTGGCCCCTCATACCGAGGGAACACTATCTGGAGAAGATGAGGTCGGTGAAGGATGCACCCTTCATCAAAGCGATAGTCGGACTGCGCAGGAGCGGTAAATCGAAACTGATGGAATTGTTCAGGGACGAACTGGTCGACTCAGGTGTCGATGACAGACACATACTTATGATCAATTTCGAACTGGAGGACGATTGGATACCCAAGGACCGCGAATCGCTGAACTCGTATGTCGCCTCCAACGTCGAGATCGGCAAGGGCACCTACATCTTCTTCGACGAGATACAGAACGTGGACGGCTGGGAATCCACCGTGAGGTCGTTATACGATAAGGGATGCGACATATACGTCACAGGATCCAATTCCAAACTGCTGTCATCCGAACTGTCGACGAAACTCTCAGGAAGAGCCGTGGAGATCCGCGTAGCCCCCCTAGTCTTCTCCGAATATGTCGTGTTCAGGAAGGACAGTGGACTGAGCACTGATAGATTGTTCAACGATTACATCCGTCACGGAGGGCTGCCTGCCGTGGCGCTGTCCGAGGACAACCGCTCCGCAGCATTGATCCCGGAGATGTTGGCAGGGGCATACAACACCGTGTTCCTCAAGGATGTCGTGGAAAGGCACAGCATAAGGAATCCCGCAACCCTAAGCAATCTGATGAAATTCGTCATGCGCAACATAGGGGACAGGACGTCGTCGCGCAAGGCGGCCAACTACATGACCAGCGCGGGGTCCAAGATCTCCCATGTGACGGTGGACGAATATCTGGGCTATCTGAACGAGGCCTACCTCGCTCTAAGATCGAAGCGCATGGACTCCAAGACATCGGAATACCTTTCCACATCGGATAAGTTCTACGCGCAGGACCTGGGGATCAGGAACCATGTGACGCCATACAGGCCAAAGGACATTGACGGGCTCCTGGAGAATGTCGTCTACAATGAACTCATATACAGGTTCGGAGAGGTATGCATCTGTTCCGTTAACGATCTGGAAGTGGATTTCCTAACAGACCCCAAGAACAACCCCCAGTACTTCCAGGTGAGCATGTCGATAGCTGACCCGAAGACCCTGGAAAGGGAGATCAGACCGTTCAGGGAACTGAAAGATAACTACCCTAAGACCCTGATAGTCTACGAAAGATATCCTCTTAATGAGATCGAGGGCGTGAGGGTTGTCAATCTTTTTGACTGGCTTCTGGAATGACAGAACGATCGTTTTTCTTCACTTTTCGTCGACACAGCCGCAAGTTGAGTAATCAACTCTAAATACAAGTCCTCAATAAGGCGGTAAGTGGATGACCGATGGCCATAGAACAGATTACTTACAAGAACATAAACCCCAAGACGCGTAACATGATCATGCTGGGATTGATCCTGGCCATGCTCACGGCATGTTTCGACGGTACCATAGTCGGTACATGCGGACCTGTCATCGTGCAGGATCTCCAGGGTTCATCATTATACTCCTGGATGATCACGATCTATCTCCTCTGCGAGACTGTGATGATCCCGATCGCCGGAAAGCTCTCCGACCTGTACGGAAGGAAGCCTCTGTTCTTGGTAGGTCTCACACTGTTCACACTCGGTTCCATCGCCGCCGGTTTCTCCAGCAGCATGGAGATGTTCATCATCTGCCGTGCCGTCCAGGGTCTCGGAGGAGGTATCCTAATCCCTGTGGCGACAGCTGCCGTCGCAGATCTCTACGCCCCCCGCGACAGGGGAAGAATGCAGGGACTGCTTGGAGCCGTCTTCGGTGTCGGAAGCGGTGTCGGTCCCCTTATCGGCGGATACATCACCGATTATTTCTCATGGCATTGGGTGTTCTTCATCAACATCCCCCTCGCCATAGCAGCATTCGTTCTCACGCTCAAGAAGTTCCCCACACCCACACAGGAGGAGAAACCCGTCATCGATTACATCGGAATGGTCCTCCTGTCCGCGTTCCTGATTGACGTCCTCCTGCTCTTTCAGTGGGGAGGCAACGACTTCGAGTGGGTCAGCCTCGAGACCGGAGCCATGACCGCTCTGGCCCTGATCCTCATCGGATTGTTCGTCATCGCCGAGAGACGTGCGAAGGAACCCATCCTCGCTCCCTCGCTGATCCACAACAAGGTCGTAGTACTTGCGTCGATTTTCATGTTCATCTTCGGATTGGGAATGATGGGAGCCATGACCTACTCCTCCATGTTCGCCGTCACCATACTCATGGACGGGAACACGCTGAAGGCGGCCGAATACTCCTTGGCGATGGTCGCGGGAATGGCCATCACCGCCATGGTCAGCGGACGTTTCCTCAACAAGACCGGATACAGGCCCTGGCTGATCGTCGGGCCCATCGTAACGGCGTCATCCATGTACATGATGTCGCAGCTGACCCTTGACTCCACCCTCACATACTACGCGATATGCCTGTTCCTCCTCGGACTAGGTCTCGGATGCATGATGGGTACCGTCATGACGGCTGTCCAGAACAGTTCTACGGTGAAGGAGATGGGAATGACGACATCATCCGTGAACGTCATCCGTTCCATTGGTGCGACCATCGGTACCGCGGTCTTCGCGGTTCTCATCAGCAGCAAGATCACTCAGGAGCTCATGGACAACCTCAGCCCCCTGGTATTTGACAACGTTCCCCACAGCACCGGTGTCCTCGATGCCCTGGGCATGGCAGCGGCCAGGATCGCACAGGGAATCGGTACGGAGATCGATTACGCCATCGTCAGCGAGGCACAGCAGATCATGCTGTCCTTCGCCAACAGCGTGGACTTCTCATTCTTCTGCGGAATGTTCATCATCCTCCTGCAGGTCATCGTCGGTATCTTCTTCACCGTGAGGCCCCCGCAGACAGACAACACCGTCCTCCAGATGTCCGGAGAGGAATACGAGGCGATGAAGGCACAGCTCGACAGAGAAGAGAACAAGAAGGAATGAGGGGCACAGCCCCCTTCCGGCCTTCAAAACCTTTTCCTCAGATTTATCACACCTGTCCGCTGGGCGCAAGCGGACATCTCCGAGAATCCCATACCGCGGCAGACACTGTTGTAGGAATCCTTGGGATCCAATGCCTGGATCACGACTCCTGACGCACCTTGGAACTGGGCATAGGATATGACTGCCGACAGGAGCCTCTGGATTGTCCCCTCGGGAGCATCGTCGAGAACATAGAGGATGCCGACCTTGTATTCGTCCCCCTTGTCATAGCAGATCATCCCTAAGGGCTCACTGCAATCGGCGGCGATGAGGATACCGTCATAATCGAATGATACACTGACCTCTGGACCGCATTCCTCACGATATCTGGCGAATATGGAATCCATCAATCCCTGCTCGCTCCTGCCGTCGACGAACTCTATCATAACAGCGGAAAATCGTAGCTGACGATGATAATACATTCTGAGGATAGCAGCAAAAATAAAAGACGAATAATCCCGCAAAACGCTAATAACGGACAAACCGGTGACATGACGTGAATGTCATGAAGATCAGTGCAGTGAAACTATACGAGAACGGATTCATGAATCAGCCCTTCGCCTTCGGAGGCGAGGAGGGCCCCGACAAGTTCGACCCTTCGGTAAGATACCGCTCCAGTCTCCAGAACTACGTGATCGATACCGGTTCTGAGGTCATCCTGGTCGATACAGGGATGCCCGACGGTGTGCCGGATGCGGTTCCCGACGACAAGACACCAATCTACATGGGAACACGCATCGAGGACTACCTGGATGCGCTGAAGAGGGTCGGATACGCCCCGTCCGATGTCTCACGCATACTGATCACCCACAAGCATGACGACCACACAGGGATGATTTCCGCATTCCCCAACGCCAAGGTCTACATCGCACCGGAGGACGCGGATGCATTAGAACTGAAAGGGGATAACATCATCAGGCTCGACTTCTCGGACGGACCCTACCACGAGTTCCCCGCATCCCAGAAGATCACCGATAACATCTACATGCTCAAGGCCAAGGGTCATACAAATGGGAACAGCCTGATCATCGCCGAGGACAGGGACCTGTTCTACATGTTCCATGGGGACATCACATACACCGACGAGGCGCTCTACGCCGACAAGCTCTCTGTGGTCTACGAGGATGTCAAGGCGGCAAGGGAGACACTCAACAACGTACGTGCGTTCATCAGGAAGCATCCCACCATCTACCTGTCCACCCACACCCCTCTCGGATACGAGAACCTGGAGGACCTGAGGGTGGTCGACCTGGACAATCCTCCCGAATCGATCCCGGTGGGAGAGATAGTCTACCGTTCAGCGACAGGGAAGTACATCTGCGGGGTATGCGGATTCGTGTACGACCCCGAGAAAGGGGACCCGACACAGGGCATCCCTCCCGGAACGCCGTTCTCGGAGCTCCCGGACGATTGGCATTGCCCCAGGTGCAAGAGGGAGAAGTCCAACTTCAACCCTGCCTGAACAGGGCATAAACTTCAATGGGAGCAGCGCTCCCTAAACTCCTTTTAATCCATTTCTTTGTCCGAATAAATGTCTGAATAAATGTCTGAATAAAATCCATTAATAATGAACGCCAGCAATATCTTATAACCTATATTGATATATCAGGACAAGTGATATAGTGTGCGGCTATCAACCCAAATTCACCGTCTCTTCAAAGAGCATCAATCTGATATCAGAGATATCCGCGCTAGTCACGAAAATGGACTATCACTCCCTGAATCGCAATCTGAAACTCAGAAAAAAGAACAGAGTGAGATCGATACAGTCCTCTCTCCAGATCGAAGCAAATTCCATGACCGTGGAGCAAGTCACGGACATCATGAACGGAAAGAAGGTATTGGGGCCTCCCAGGAATATCAAGGAGGTCAAGAATGCCATCGAAGCATACAAATTGCTCCCAGAACTCGACCCCTATTCAATCAAAGACCTGCTCAGAACCCACGGCATAATGATGGCTGATCTCACAGATCAATCGGGAATGTTCAGAACCGTAGGAGTCAACGTGGTCAACAGCAGCACAGGCGAGGTGATCCACTATGCACCCCATCCGGACTACGTCCCCAGGTTCATAGAGGAATTGATGCAGTGGGCATCAACATCCGAGGACCATCCACTGATCGTCAGTTGTGTCTTCCACCATGAATTCGAATACATCCATCCTTTCACGGATGGCAACGGAAGAACCGGCAGGCTATGGCAGAATCTGATCCTATCCAAATGGAACCCTGTCTTCGAATGGATACCTGTAGAATCAGCCATCAGGGACCGTCAGTCAGAGTATTACAGGTGCATCAGGGAAGCGACCGACCTCAATGATACCTCGGTATTCATTGATTTCATGCTCGAATCGATCAAGGAATCATTGCAGAAAACAATGAAAGATTCAGCAGACAGCCTTCGCTCAAAGATCCTCTCCATGGTTAAGGGAGGAAAGTATACGACAGCGGCAGAAGCGGCGGAAAAACTCGGAGTCTCTGAGAAAACCATCGAACGTGAGATAGCAATGCTGAGGGACGAGGGCGTCATCGTAAGAGAGGGTTCTAACAAAACAGGCTCTTGGAAGGTTGTCCGCCGTCGTTGACCGATTATAACCGTCCACTCCTGCTGCGACGGTTCTTCTAGATCATAATTAGGTAAGTTTTTATAGAAGTTCTGTTCTATCAACAACTAGTGAACCAACGGTTAACAACCGAGTGATCCATATGACGGACATAGACGAACTGCTATCGATAATCGAGAACCCCACTAGAAGGAGGATCCTCAAATACCTCACGAGAGAACCGAGCTATCCGCTCCAGCTCTCCAAGGAACTAGGTATCAGCCAACAGGCCGTCATGAAGAATCTGGCACTGATGGAGCAGACAGGGATGCTCATGAGTCATCCCGAGGAGAGCAGCATGGGCCCGACCAGGACTGTGTACGCCCCCAGCAGGCAGTTCACGCTCATGATAGACCTGCATGACAACATGTTCACCACCCGCCTCATATCGACGGGATACGCGGACAGCAGGGAATCATCCTCCATCGACGCCGATGCTGCGATCGCTAGGCTGAAGGAGCTTGATTCGAAGATAGACGAATTGGACAGGGAACGCGCATCGCTCCTGGACGAGAGGAATTCCGTGATGAATTCGCTCAACAGCGCCATAAGGAACGAGCAGGACCCCGCCCGCAGGAAGGAGCTGTACTCACAGCTCGACGAGATGATCAAAGATAATCAGAAGGAGGTCTGAAGATGGTAAACGAGAAAGCGATCAAGGTCGCAGAACTGAAGCCCGGTGAGTCCGGGAGGGGAATCGCAAGATTGGATTCCGAGCTCATGGGGGTCCTCGGCATCAAGAACGGGGACATCATACAGATAGACGGTTCCAAGAAGACCGCCGTAAAGGTCCTCGACGGATATCCGGAGGATGCGAACAGGGGAATCATCAGACTCGACAACATCACAAGGAAGAACGCCGGAGTGACCTCGGACGACCGCGTATCGGTCAAGAAGATCACCGTGAACGGTGCGGAGAAGATCACGTTCGCACCCTCGGGAGAACTGAGGCTGCAGGGCGGAGAGGAGCATCTCAAACAGATCTTCCAAGGCCTAGTCCTGTCCAAAGGGGATGTCCTCCCGGTCAACGTCATGGGTAACAAGATGGCCTTCGTGGTGAAATCATTCACCCCCACTGGCACAGCCACCATGATCACCGCCGACACCAAGGTCAAGATCACCAACAAACCCGCCGACGACGGCGGTATCCCCAACGTGTCCTACGACGACCTCGGAGGTCTCGGCGACGCGGTGAGGAAGGTCAAGGAGATGGTCGAGCTGCCGCTCAAGCACCCCGAGCTCTTCAAGAGGCTGGGCATCGAACCTCCGAAAGGAGTGCTGCTCCACGGACCGCCGGGAACCGGTAAGACCATGCTAGCGAAGGCTGTCGCAGGTGAGACAAGCAGCAACTTCATGTCCATCGGAGGCCCGGAGATCGTCAGCAAGTTCTACGGAGAGTCCGAGGGCAAGCTGAGGGAGATATTCAAGGAGGCCGAGGAGAACTCACCCAGTATCATCTTCATCGACGAGATCGATTCCATCGCCCCCAAGAGGGACGAGGTCAGCGGAGAGGAGGAAAGGCGTATCGTCGCCCAGCTGCTCTCTCTGATGGACGGTCTGAACTCCAGAGGTAAAGTGGTGGTCATCGGAGCCACCAACAGGCCCAACGCAATCGACGAGGCACTCAGGAGGCCCGGAAGGTTCGATAGGGAGATCGAGATCGGAATCCCTGACAGGGACGGAAGGCTGGAGATCCTGCAGATCCACACCAGGGGAATGCCTCTGGACAAGGACGTGGACCTCGAATGGCTCGCTGACAAGACTCACGGTTACGCAGGTGCGGATATATCCGCTCTGACCAAAGAGGCCGCTATGACGGCTCTCAGAAGGGTCCTGAAGGACGATGTGGAGGCGGAGAACACCCCCATCGAGGTGCTGAACAGCATCGTGGTCACCAAGGAGGACTTCAAGAACGCTCTCAAGGACATGCAGCCCTCCACCATGAGGGAGGTCCTGATCGAGAAGCCCAACGTCAAGTGGGAGGACATCGGAGCCTTGGAGGAGGCGAAACAGGAGCTCAAGGAGGCCGTTGAATGGCCTCTGAAGTTCGGAAAGGTCTTCGAGCACATGAACGCAAGGCCTCCGAAGGGGATCCTGCTCTACGGGCCTCCGGGTACCGGTAAGACCCTGTTGGCCAAGGCGGTTGCGACCGAATCGGAGGCGAACTTCATCTCCGTCAAGGGGCCGGAGTTCCTCAACAAATGGGTCGGGGAATCCGAGAAGGCCGTCAGGGAGACGTTCAGGAAGGCCAGGCAGGCATCGCCCTGCGTGATATTCATGGACGAGATCGATTCCATAGCGCCCGAGAGGGGTACTGGGAGCGACAGCAACGTCACTGAGAGGGTGATCTCGCAGATGCTCACGGAGATGGACGGACTGGAGGGGCTGAGCGACGTGGTCGTGATAGCAGCCACCAACAGACCCGACATCATGGATCCGGCTCTCCTGAGGCCCGGAAGGTTCGACAAGTCGATCTACATAGGACCCCCAGACGAGGCTTCGAGGAAATCCATATTCGGCATCCACACCAAGAGCAAGCCTCTGGCGGACGACGTCAGTCTCGATGACCTCGCCCAGCGTACCGAGGGCTGCACCGGTGCCGATATCTCCGCGATATGCAACGAAGCGGTGATGAACGCCGTGAGAGGACTGGTGAAGCCCGGTAAGGTCCCGACCGACGAGGAGATCAAAGAATGCAAGGTCTCCATGGCGGACTTCGAGAAGGCCCTGGACAAATACGGTCCGAAATCGAGGCAGAAACTGAGCGACTACAACGGTCAGTGAAACTCTAAAAAAAAGTGGAAGGGGGTAACCCCTTCCTAAATCATTTTTTGATGTGTATGATCAGTTGGTGACCCCTACCATCTTGGAGCTCTTGAGGACCAAGTTCACAGAAACCTTTCCCAGCTCCTTGAGATCGTAGTTCGCATCTACCTTCATCAGGATACCTTTGTTACAGTCGAGATAAGCTGAGACCTTTATGGTCGATCCAGACTCAGAATATGAGAACTCGTACTTGTCGCATTTGATGTCGCCGAAAGCGGTACCCTTCAGGACCTCTGTCCCGGTCTTCTTGAGTCCGATATCCTTCCCGGTCTGCTCTTTGATCTGCTTGTTCAAATCATCGATAGAGGGAGCGATCTTCTCAGAGATCTCTTTCCAGCTCATGGTCTCGATTTCTTTCTCTTCACCATCGTTGACCTCGACCTCGTAGGTTCCGTCGGCATTGACTGCCTTGATAGTGATGGGCGTATCCTCATCTATTACTATCTCTCCCATGTTGCCCGACACGTGCATGACATGGCTGTCACCAACCGAGAACTTCTGCTTGATTTCGATGTGATTGTCGTCCTTCGCAGGGTCGCTGTTGTTGTTCACGTAGGCAAATGCTGCCACTGCAGCAAGGGCCACAACAACGACAACTATGATTCCTATCATAACTTTCTTGTCCATTGGATTCCTCCTTCTGACTGGACTTCGAACTGTGTTGAGGTTATTTATACTGAAGGGCCAGACCAGCGCTGGACTGCTTTACCAGGAAATCAACAAAACGGATCGCGTCCAACATGGCCATTCTGAAAAGGTTTCAACTGGTAGAAGTTGTATGAAGGAATCCATCGTGAAAGAATGATCCAGACACATTTTTTGAGGCCAAAGGATACCTTTTCATCGAAAGGGGACTGACGGACAACTGTCGACCGCTATTCAACTTAATCGATAGAGATGCTAGATTCATACCTATGAATCCAATAACATAAGTTGATAACATAAGTTGATAACATAAGTTAATAACATAAGTTTATTACTTAAGTTGTCTATACGAAAACATGGCATTCCCGATAGATATACAATCCCTCATCGAAGGCAGACTGATAGAAGGGGCCAGATTAGAATTCAAGAAAAACTGGAACCCGGAACGCACCCTCCATTCCATCTGTGCATTTGCCAACGATATCGACGATTGGGGAGGCGGATACATAGTCTTAGGTATAGACGATGAGAACGGGAATCAGATAAGCGGAATAGATCCTTCCTCGGTCGATAGGATTCAGAAGGAACTCATCAACATATCTAACCTCATAAAACCGCGTTACTATCCGATATCGGACAACGTCAGATACAAGGACAAAGTCCTCCTTGTGATCTGGGTTCCTGCAGGCATGGAAAGGCCATACAGCTGTCCTATCAGACTAAATAAGGATGGGAATACAAAAGAACGTGCATACTACATCAGGAAAGCATCCTCAACTGTTCAATCCGGACCTACCGAAGAGAGGGAACTGTTCAGCCGCGCATCGACCACGCCGTTCGATGATCAGGGTAACGACCATGCTGCCTTAGATGATATCAAAACCGAACTGGTTTCATCGTTTTTGTATGATATCGGCAGCAGCATGTTTAATCAACTGGATGCCATGGATCACATCACGGCCCTAAGACAAATGGATCTCGTAAGAGGCCTCCCTGAGGACCCGCATCCCGCCAACGTAGGCTTATTGTTCTTCAACAGGGACCCGGAAAAGTTCTTCAGATGTGCAAGGATAGAGGTCGCAGAAATTCCGGATCCGGCGGGAGACAGTCTGAGCGAGAGGACGTTCACCGGCCCCTTGCCAGCACAGATCAGAGACTGCCTTACCTATGTGAAGAATTATCTGATCTCTGAGAAGATCTACAAAGTACAGGACAAGGCGGAGGCGATCCGGTTCTATAACTACCCGTTCCAGGCGCTGGAAGAGGGGCTGATCAATGCCGTGTTCCATAAGGACTACAGAATCCCGGAACCTGTGACAATGGTATCCTACAGAGATCGTATCGAAATAACCAGCTGTCCTGGGCCCGATCGCTCGATATCGGACAGCGACATATCCTCGATGACTATGATCTCACGCCACCAGACCAACCGCCGCATCGGAGATTATCTCAAAGAACTGCATCTGTCTGAAGGACGCAACACGGGGATACCTAAGATCAAAAGGGCGATGGAGATGAACGGAAACCCGCCAGCAAGAATACTGACCGACGAAGCCCGCAGTTATTGTACGTTGATACTGCCGATCCATCCAGATTTTTTGAAGGAGACGGAAAAGGACAGCTACAACGAAGAGGATCGGATAGAGTCCCTTATCAGGGCAAAAGGCTGTCTGGCGATGAAGGACATCTGCACAAATCTTGGATATTCTGGTGTGAACAAAAGAGTCTCCGACGTAATTAAGAGAATGATATCCGAAGGCAGACTGGAGTACCTGTATCCGGATAAGCCGCGGAACCCGAAACAGAGGATCTGTCTGAAGAGATGATAGTCGGAGATTCGCCGAGTCCGCTAACATCTATTTATAGAAGTGAAAACACTCTTTCACCCATGGACAGACTAGGACTTATCAACACAACACGTGCCATCCTAGCGAAGGCGGGTTTCGATGTCTCGTCCGCACTGACGCTCAGAGGAATCTGCTTCGATATAGTGGCCCGCAGGGACCAACAGGTATTGATAGTGAAGGTACTGAGCAACATAGACGCCTTCTCCAAGGACAACGCCGAGGAGATGAAGGTCCTGGCGGAATCGCTGGGAGCCACCCCACTGGTCACCGGGGAGCGTTCGAGCTCCGGTGCGTTGGAACCGGGGATCGTCTATTCAAGATTCAACATCTCCATCGTCTCCAACGAGACACTGGCGGATCTCCTACTTGAAGAGGCGCCGCCGTTCATATTCGCCGCGCCCGGCGGACTGTATGTCAGACTGGACAGCGAACTCCTTAAGGCAGCAAGGGAGGAGAGGGGCATCAGTTTAGGAGTCCTGGCGGAGACCGCAGGGGTATCACGGCGTACCATCCAGATGTACGAGTCCGGTATGGGCGCTATGATCGATGCGGCACTGCGCATGGAGGAGTTCCTGGAGCTCCCGATAATAGAGCCGATAGACCCGTTCACATTCAAGAGCGAGGAACGTCTGAAGGAGCAGCGCGAAACGCCTAGTTACGACGACTCCTTCGCACTCAAGCAGCTGTCCACATTGGGATTCACCGTCAGACCTGTCGTGAAGAGTCCTTTCGAAGCAGTCTCCAACAGCAGCAGCGCGGTCATGCTCACCAGCCTCGGATCCGATGACCAGAAGGTCATGGAGAGAGCGATAGTCGCATCAGAGCTCTCGAGGATAATGGACCGTTTCTCAGTCCTCATCGTGGAGAAGAAGCACGAGAGGGACAACATCAACTCCACTGCAGTCGTGTCCAACGAGGAGCTGAAGAAGATCGACGAACCAAACGAACTCACCAACCTGGTCGCCGAGAGGGGAACGAAGAGATGATCACGCTGGACATAAACGGATGCCAGGTCGACATCCTTCCGGTGGTCAACGGATTGGTATCGGAGGCGGACAGGGTCCGCCAGGAATTCTCGGAACATGAGGCCTATGCCGCGGCATTGAGCATCGAGGGCATACAGTGCCTGAAGAACAGGCGCAACATCGAGGAGGCATTCGACGTGAGCGAACTGGACATGGTCTACGCCGAGCACATGGAACGCTTCGGCGAGGTCGAGATACCGTCCCCCGCGATGTACACATTCATAGACCTGGTCGCCGAGAAGGGGCTGCTCTGCATCGCCCTGGATATGAACGATTCAGAGTTCACGGAGCTCTACGTGAACACCGTGGGCGTGATGGAGTTCGTAAGGGAGCACGGGGTGGCCAAGAAGGGGATGAAGAGGGTGTTCGACGGCAGCACCCCTGAGAAGCTGGCCAAACAGTGGGACGCCTTCGTCAACTCGCAATTGAAATCATACAGGATCCTTTCCGAAAAGAGAGAGGAACACATAGCAAATGAGATAAAAGACATCGCGAATTACAAGAAGAATCTGCTGGCGATCATCGAGGTTGAACGCTTGGATGGTGTGCTGGCAAGACTTGAGGCGATCTAATGGGATGCGACGAATGCGACAGGTGCAGAGCGATGGGATACAAGTTCTGCATAAGATGCGGCCAGAGCTTCGCAGAAGAGGCCGCCGTCCCCGTGCATACCGTCCAGAAGGAGGAAGGGCTGTTCAAGGAATCGGTCCTCAGACAGCTGGTGCTCCCTTCGATGATAATGATCTTCATCGGGATAATCGCGAGTGTAAGCGTCATGCTGCTGGACTTCAACGCCGTGATGAGCTTCATGGAGGAACAGACCGTTGACCTTTGGGTCTGGTTCGCCGGATTATTCAAGTTCTGCACGCTCACCGGTACCGGCTCGCAGGTATACTTCGTATTCCTGGCCGTGGTCGGCATTGCTTGCTGCCTCCTGGTCCTCTGGGATTCGAGGGAATTCTTCAAGCCCGGAGAGGGTTACTTCGACAGGACGGACAAGACGCCTCTGTTCTGGGTCGGACTCCTCGTAGGTTCGATCCTCGCTTTGGAACTCCTCATAAGCGTGTTCTTCAGCCTCATAGGGATGGGGATAGAGACTCCAGGAGGTCTGCTGGACCTAACGCTGGAAGAGGCCATTTACCTGTTCACCCAAGCGGCTGTCTGGGAGGAACTGGTGTTCCGTGTCCTCCTGTTCGGTCTGCCTGTAACGGTTGTCGCCCTGGCATGCGGGGAGAAGGGCGCACTGAGATACATCTTAGGAGGGTTCGGCGCAAGCAAACTGGCCATCACCTTCCTCGTATTCTCGGCGGTGCTGTTCGCATTCGCCCATGTCGATTCGTGGGGATTCGCGAAGTTCTTCACCGTCATACTGGGCGGATTCATGATGGGATACGTGTTCATGAGATTCGGACTGCATGCTGCCATCCTATGCCATCTGATCAACGATTTCATGATGGTCTGGTCCCTGGGGATCGGAGAGATATTTGCATCGCTGATGATCCTGGGGATCCTGGGATTCGGGATCCTCAACCTGCCTCTGCTGTTCAAGAAGACGTATAAGGGCCTCAAGAAGGTCAAGACACTGCCTCTCACAGGATTCGCAGTGGCCGCCGTGGACGTCCCCGCATCCGAGGAAGTACCTGAGGAATCTCCTGCAGAACCGCAGGAGTCTGCGGAATCCAGACTTATGGAGATCGAGGATCAGGACGACAGCCAAGGCCCCAAGACGGACTGAGATTCCGCGGCGGACTCGTAGGTCTTCGATTCTATCACGTAATTACGGTTGTAGAATCTGAGCCTGGGCATTATCGCGGAGAAGTCTATCGATCCCTTTCCGATCGTGAGATGCTCGTCCTTCTTTCCGCAATTGTCATGGATATGGATGTTCGTTATCCTGTCGCCGAAGGTGTCTATCATGGCATCGATCTGACCTGCGGTGTTCGCATGGCCTATATCGAAGCATATCCCCAGGTCGGTACCGTCGACTATCTCCTTCAGTTCGGAGGCCGTCCTGCCGAGGAAGAAGTACATGTCCGGCATGTTCTCTATTGCTAGTGAAACACCGTACTCGGACTGCGCCTTGTCGAGTTCCTTCATGGATTCCTTCGCATGTGCCAGATATCTGTATTCAATATCGTGTACCGACATCGATGAGAGCCCCGGATGGATCGTTGCCCGGTCTATTCCGAGCTTGTTCGCCGCCTTGATCGTGTCCAAGGTCTCCTTCATGGAGGCCTTCCTTACGGGATCGCAGATGGAGGCAATGTTTATGTCGCATATCGGGGCATGGACGGAATAATGGAGGTCGTAAGAGGGAAGCAGGTCCTTGAACTCCTTGTAGTTGCTGACGATGCTGTGGCTGGCCTCTGAGAAGATCTCCCACAGCTCGAAATTCCCGACTATCCTGTCGAGCCATTCCTTCGGAGGATCCGAGGAGAATGCGGTGCAGGATATCCCGATCAAATGCGGACCTCCTCTCCGTTGACCGTGACAGGAGCGACTATGTCTATCAGTCCCTCGATGTCATCGTCCTCTATGCAGACCTCTATCGCACCCAGAACGGGATTCTTGTCGGCGAAGGATACCTTTCCGACCGTTGCGACCTGTTTGTTCAGATTCACCCAGGTCTTGTCCCCGCGCCTGTTCTTCAGCATGACTCCCCTGGTGGCATCCAGGATCTTCTGCTTCCTGATCAGCTTGGAGAAGTGGTCGATGGTCGCCTTCCCTTTGAAACACGTCCCTTCATCCTCGAGTTCAGCATCTGGAAAGATATGGAGGATGGCTGCGGCCACCTTCTCGGGATCCTCGCTGGGATTCACCGGACAGGTTATGGTTACAGAGGTCATGCCGATGGCATCGGAATGGAGCATAAAAACACCTTGGCGAATCCTATAATATGTAAGTCCGCGATAAAGGCATCCTATGAGGGACGAGATACTTTCGGCCGCCACTAGCAAGGGGATTTTCTTCTCCCCCGATGCCATGGAGATGATACTCTCCAACGACAGGCCGATGGAGTTCGTCAACACCGTCTTCGCCCATCTGGCAAGGAACATGATGTTCGTGAACAAGCAGGACATCATGGACTGCATAGCGGGCGACAAGATACTCCACGAATCCCCCAAGGAGATCAAACCCAACAACAAGTTCACATCCGACCTCACGGTCGTGAAAGGAACCGACATCACCGGAGAATCAACCTGCGAGGGCAAGGTCAACGACTTCGCCAACTACTTCAAGGCCAGGTTCTACGTCATGAAGAGGCTGATCGAGAAGCGCAACGACTTCGGCAAGGCCATGTCCATAGAGAGGGCAAAGACCCTGGACAGAGAGGTCCGCATAATCGGTATGGTCTACGACAAGTCCACCACGAAGAACGGACACACCATCATCAGTCTGGAGGACGACACCGATATAGGAAAGGTATTCATCAGCAAGGATTCGCCCATCGCCAACGAGCTCTTCGTTACAGACGAGGTCATCGGCATAGTGGGAAAACCCAATTCCAGGATGGATATGATCATGGCGGAGAAGGTCGTCAGACCGGACATCCCCAAGTCGAACAAATGGGAACTCAGCGATTCCACCTCCAAGATAGCTTTCCTTTCGGACTGCCACGTTGGAAGCAGCACATTCCTGGTCCCGCAATGGGAGAGGATGACGAAATGGCTCAGGGAGCACGCGCTGGAGGAAGGAATCAACTATCTGGTCTTCCCCGGTGACGTCGTCGACGGGATCGGCGTGTTCCCCGATCAGGATAAAGAACTGGACATCCCAGACATCTACGAGCAATACGAGAAGCTGGCGGAATACCTGAAGGAGATACCCGACCACATCAAGATGGTCATACACCCCGGGAACCACGACGCTGCGCGTCCCGCAGAGCCCCAGCCTGCGCTGAATTCGGTTTTCACCAAGGGATTCGACTCCAACATCCTCATGCTGGGCAACCCGGTGTATCTTAACGTCGAAGGCAGGACCGTCCTCACATACCACGGGAAGAGCATCGATGACTGGGTGGCCGCGGTCCAGTATCTGACGTACGAGGACCCGCTGAGGGTCATGAAGGAGATGTGCATCAGACGCCATCTGGCGCCCATCTACGGTCAGAGGAATGCCCTCGCACCGGAGAAGAAGGACTACATGGCCATGGAGTACATCCCGGACATCTTCGTTTCAGGCCACGTACACGGTGCAGGCCAGCTGCAATACAACGGAGTCCGCCTGATCAATGCATCAACATGGCAGAGCCAAACCGAATACCAGAGGATGCACAACTTCAATCCCGACCCAGCTATAATGCCCGTAGTTGATCTAGGCAGCGGAAAGGTCGAGATGAGGGACTTCAACTGATCATCAATTCTTTATTGCAGAG
>SUST01000018.1 GCA_015063285.1 Thermoplasmata archaeon | reverse complement strand
ATTTATCATGGTTTAGATCCTAAAGCTCCTGATGTCTGTATTAAAGTTCCAACAGGTGGAGGTAAGACATTCATTGCTTGCGCTTCGATCAAGGAAATATTCGATCGTTTCCCTATTAAAAATAAGATTGTTATTTGGATGGTTCCAAATTCAGCCATCTATCAGCAGACTCGTGCTGCTTTCATGAATCCTGATCATCCATACAGGCAACGTTTAGATATAGATTTCAATGGGAATGTCTGTTTCTATGATTACGAAGAGCTGTTGCAAGGCCAGGGTTTCAATCCACAGACCATCAGAGATCAGCTTTCGCTCTGTGTCATAAGCTATGCAGCTGTTCGTTCGAACACCAAGGATGGAAGGAGGATGTATCGTTCCAATTCGAATCTGATGTCTTTCGGTCATTGGAATCTTGATAATGACGATTTTCAAGATGGACCTTCTCTTTCTGATGTCCTATCCGGCTATAATCCTGTCGTAGTATTGGACGAGAGTCATAACGCATTATCGGAGTTGTCTCGGAGGGCCCTCAGAGATCTGGACCCTTCATTCATCTTAGAACTGACTGCCACTCCTAAACCTGAGAGCAATGTCATATCATTCGTATCTGCCTCGGCACTCAAAGAAGAGAACATGGTCAAAATTCCAGTCTTCCTCTTCGGCCGTCAGGGTCTTAGGGACGTTCTTACAAGTACGATCCTGTATCGTGAGAAACTGGAAGAAAACGCTATTGCCGAACAAAGGATCTCCGGGCGCTACGTTCGTCCAATTGCTCTAATTCAGGCTGAACCTAAAAATGACGATGATTCCGTTACTTTCGAACGCATACGCAAGAAACTGCTCAGTGCCAATATTCCCGAAGAACATATCGCGTTGAAACTCAGCGGTAAGGATGAACTGAAGAATGTGGATCTTCTTAGTCCGGATTGCAACATCAGATATATCATCACCGTCAACGCCCTTCGCGAAGGCTGGGATTGCCCGTTCGCCTATATCCTCTGTACACTCGCTGCAGGTAATTCTAAGATCGAGGTCGAACAGATCATAGGGCGTATCCTGAGGCAGCCCGGTGCCAAAAGGTTCAATGACGAGAGTCTGAATGCATCGTATGTGTTCTCTTCCAGAGATTCCTTCCAAGAAACGATGAACAGTGTTGCTAAAGGACTCATGGATTCGGGTTTCAGCAGGAAGGACTATCGTACCGTTGCAGACAGGCAGATGTATTTCGATGTCGGTGAAGAACTGATCGATAACGTATCGCCACCGATCCATTACAGTGTTCCCGGTAATGGGAACAAAGATTCATTTGACGATCAATTGGATTCCGTTGATCTGGCAGATATGAGGGATCCTTTCCATAATGATCCAGTATCGTCAGTTAGTCCTGATGCGATGGCTGATGACATCCGTAAAAGGATGAGTGAGCGTAATGAAGAACCGAAACAGCATGAATCAGAGGAGGTCCCGAATCTCATGACCGACCGTAGAGTATCGATAAAGGATAATTTCAGAGAGGATGCTCTCTCCACCCGCATCCCCTATCTTATGTATACCAATGAAACACCTCTGGAAAAATACAGTGCACGTATATATCCGGAAGGTCTGGGTAACGGTTTCGATGTCTCTGTCAGATGCAATACCGATATCGGAGAGACATTCGTCGATGATAATATGGGCAAGTTGGATTCCCGTAAGGATAACCCGGATGTTCTCGCTTTCACCACTCTTCAGGAGAAAGAAAGGGATTCGGTACTGTCTGTTGTCGCTCCGGATAAGTTATCGGATGACCAATTGTCGAAACGTCTGGTTGAAGACATCTTCAAATCCCTGTCTCCGATGAACAATGTCAAAGACCCCCAGCTCAAAATCTATCTTCAGAACTTTGCTTCCAAACCCCGCGATACATTGATCCTTTACACGAAATATATCAATCAGGTCATATCCGAACTCAAGAAGAAGATCGATGCCGAACTCAAAAAATATCGTGAAGAGAAATTCAATGAATTGTTGAGCAAACAGTCCATCTTCTGTAACCTGGATGGGACTAAAGACTCTTATGTGTTCCCTGAACGTATAGATCCCAGGAACGGTCAGAGTATTCCGCAATTCATGGATAAGTCGCTATATGAGTATGAGAACAGGGTCAGCGGTTTCGAACAGACCATGCTGACCCGCATCATGTCTTGTGAATCGGTCCTATGGTGGCATAGGATCGTCGAAAGAGGCCAGAACGAGTTCTGCATAAACGGTTTCATTAATCACTATCCTGATTTCGTCGTGAAGACCAAGAAAGGTAACATCGTGATGATAGAGACCAAAGGCAGTCATCTGGATAATCCGGATACCAAGCTGAAGATAAAGCTCGGCAGAGAATGGGCCAACCGCGCTACATCCGCTTCCAAGGACGGCCATACGTTCAGTTACTTTATGGTGTTCGAGGATGATAATCGTAAGGCTGAAGGCTCTATCTCTGCCAACACCATGATACAATATTTGAATGATCTATGATCTCCAGAGGGGTCGTCCCCTCTCTAGATCACTTCTTTCATCATATCTGTGGTCTTAGATCTATCGATTCTGCATACCATTGAACATGCAGCTGTCTGAACCCAATTAATGTCATATCATACAGATACATCCTCTGTCCGTTCAAGACCAGTGATTTAGTCGCAGCCCCTTCTCTAAATTCTCCGTATACCTCTAACTTTTGTAACGGCTTATTATTGTATCTCTGAATTGCGTCTAAGTCTCTAAAGAATCCTGGTTCATAACCAGTCTCTGGCTTAATAAGTAACTTCTTATCCTCTGGATTCTCTACTACAGAGATTTCAAGCATCTCGTTTTCTTTGACCTTGTAGTTCATAAGTTCTCCGCCATAGATGCGTCCTGGGATATGCATACATTTCGCATCTCTCCAATCTCTACCGCAAATTGAGCATTCCTTCTTGTGTACTATGTATTTCGGACTTGCAAAAACTTTGTATGGATACATCAACTCCCACATCTTCAAATGTGTCATGAATTCTTTCAATCTTAAATCATCGATGTTCTTAAGATGTCTCCACAATAGATCACATTTTTCTATTGCCTGTTGCAAATGGATCCAGACTCGTCATATTCTCTTTGCTTAAAACTAAGCCAGAAGTCGATATAGGCGCTCCAAGTTCTCGAATATACCTCGAACAGATATGCTTCATTCTTAACATTCTCGTTTGATTCTGTATCCTTTATACGCTTCATTGTTGTGCCGATCTTTTCGATCTTTGATCTCGCTTGATCGATGTGATTGGCTTTTACCGCTTCTGGTAGCGTTCTGATATGAGTTAAACACGTACACATATCCGAGCATTCTATAATTGCTTCGAGATCGTATTGATCATATATGGGCGTCATTTCAACTCCGATAACATCTCATCCAATTTACTAAGTCCACTTACCGGACCTTTGTATTGTATTTCCTTGTCGTCTCCATCGACTTTGATTCTTAACTCACAAACAGTCGTTCCCTCTTCTCCCTTTCTCGTCTTCGACCGGAGATATTCGGTAAGAAAATTTGCAAGCATTCCTGCACCTATATTTGTTATTATGCTGCTTCCGATCTCCAATAGAGGCAATATCACATCTGCATCATGGATGCTTATTGTCGGTATATCTTCACTTAGTTCTACCTTTATTTCTGGAAACTCTACCTTAAGCAACTTGTAAAGATCCGGCGTAAATTCCGGATAGTATGTTGATCCACCCTCATATATCGATGGGATCAACTTAATCACTTCTTGTTCACTCATATTCTCCTCCATGATGCGTATGACCGTCTACAGGTCTTATAACCATATCGAAATAGTTCCCCTTTCTTTTCACTGATAATCAGGTTAGTTTCTTGATGTCCCTTATGTCTTCCTTCCTGATGTCTTTCTATCCCAAATGTATTCGCTGCAACAGCATTGAGTACCTTTGTTCCTCCAACACTCTGATTCTCTATCCTTGTTGGACAATCTCCTCCTTAGGCATGTGCCGCAACTCTCTTCGGCCGGAAACATCGCCACATTTCTCAAAGGTGGAACATCGTAAGTCAGCTTCAATTGGATCCCGATCCTCTCTGCGCATTCGCATATCTGATCGAATTCCTCGTTGCGGATCAACGATCCCGGTATGTTGCCCATGAGGTCTATCCTCTTGGCATCCTCCTCAGAGATATTCCTGACAAAGGGCCTCAGACACGGTGTACCGTACATGTAATGTCCTCTCCAAGACATCATTTCCTTCGGGAGCCTATGCTTGTAGCATTCAATAGCGAAATGCTCTAGATCGTAGTCCGGCCTGTAGGGGTGCAAATCGTATTTCTCAATCATGTTGTTCGGCAATATCTCTGCCAGGAACTCTCCGGAATTGAGTTTGACATGCAATGTATAGTCTTCTATCCAAGCCTCTCTCAAAGGCTCGTAGTTCCATTCACGGATCTGTTTTCCGTCGAGATAATGCCACTTGTATGGATGGGGATCCATGCAATCCATGACATCCCCGTTGCATCTCACCATCTTCTTCACACCTATTCCTCTCTGATGCCATATGAATGCATCCCAATCCTTGAATTGTGATTCGTATGTACGGGAATGGTCCACTTCCAGGCATCTCAGCCATGATCCCTTCCCGGAAGGCATCTTGTTCAGATCCTCCACCAAAGCTTCGGCATCCATCCTATAGATGGTCTTGTGACCCCCTTCGTAATCCTCCAACCATACAGGTTCGTCGGATACGGGTATGTCGTCGAAGGAGAACATCGTCAGCTGTTTTACTGCTACCATATCATCACCTCTTTGGAGAGGGCCTTTCGGCCCTCTCGGGTTCAATAGTCCTCCGGCGTCAGGATCGTGGTAACCGACCTGTCGTATTCGGTGATGACATAGATCACTCCGACATCCGTGCTGTACATGCTGAACAATCTGTCCGTAGGCAGACCGTTACGTTCCTGTTCCAGCGCATCGTCGTTCATCTTCTTGTCGTCATCGCACAGATCCCCCCAGTTCCCCTGGAGATGCTTGTCAAGACATCCTTCAACTATGTCGTAAGATTCCTTTGAAGCGTTGGTGATAACTTCTATGGCTGAGGTCATTACAATCATCCCGGGTTCGAACAGGCTCACGATCTCATCTCCTTCGTCGAATCCACAGCTCTTTCCCTACCGTTCTCATCTCTGATAAGAACGGTCTCGATCCCATCTTTCCATATGAATCTGGGCACCACCATCTCTTCATCGTCGATCTCGATCCTGGCGCTCATGTACGGTTTGTCGATCACACGGAATATCGAATCCGGTCTTCCTGCATCGCAGATATAGTATGAACCGGTCTTGAATCCGGATAGGGTAATACCTTCCTCCTTCCTCTTCTGCATCTCGTAGGCGTAGTTCCATGAGATGTCCCCGATCTGTTTTCCGTGATATCTCAGACATGATATCATCTCGGATCCCAGTTGTTGGCCTATCGGCTGTGTACCGTCCAAATATTCCAGGAACTCCATTCTATCGTAATCGTTCTGTTCGATGCCATCGAAGAATCTTCTTCCAGTCACCTCCCAGTCCTTCATCAGATACGTTCCGTTGTCGCCGTTGTCCTTGTCTAGACTGCCGATGTCATCGATGCCCACGGAGCATCCGTCGGCACCCATGAAGTTCGCTACCACCTGGCAGAGTCTAGCCCATCCGTAATCGTCCTTCTCCGGAGGTCTGAAGGACCTCAGCTTGCAGTACTCCAGGAAGGCTTCGACGCTGGAGCGCCCTCCGTTCCAATGCATGTACAATCCGAGTCCGGAGTTGTTCTCGAAGTTATCCTCCGTGGTGACGACAGCACGGTTCCCCATCAGATCACCCCATTCATTTTTGCTTCAGCCATCCACACGGCGTATTCCTCGTACTCCGGAGTGCTCATCAGAACATCCAGGACATCCTTCCTGTCCGCGAACATCCCCCTGAAGGGATTGTCGGGACACATAATCACCGGTTTCCTTTTGGATTTCCTGATGACCGCCACGATGGTAGGTATCGACATCCTGTTCTTCTTCTCGGTCTTCCTGATCACGAGCCTGTACCCGGTGTACTGGTCCTGTTCCACCCTGATGTTCTCGCTGTTCAGCACGGCCAGCTGCCAATCCTCCATTCACATCACCTCCCTGTTCTCGCTTTCCCTCTTCGAAAGCTCCTTCATGTGCTCGATGCCTTTGGGAAGGATCCTGTAGCATCTCTGCTTGAATCTCGGTCTCCTGTCATTCTTAGGTGCCCAGCATGAATCGTAGGTCACCATGTTCCTTTCCTGGAGCTTCTTGACGACGATGGACACGTGTCCTCTCGTGATGCCGATCGCTTCTCCCAGTCCGTCCTGGGTGGTCTCGAAAGGTCTTTCGTATTCGTTCCTGTCCCCGATGTGCCTCATCAGGACCTCCATTACCTGTTCCGCTCTAGTCATCTGCATCAGCAGCACCTCCCGAATGCTCCCTCTGCGTAGTTTCCGTCCTCGTCGAGCGGGTACACGTAAGGATCGTCCTCGACCATGAATCCGTGGCATCCGTTTCCGCATTCCCTAATCCATGCGGCTACGATTCCGATCCCTGCATAATCCTGCTCATCAAGCATCTTCTGCAGATCGTCCTTGTCCCATCCGTAGCGGAGGATCTCGTACAGGTCCTCCACGTTCAGCTTCTCGATGACGATCTCGCCGACGAGGATCCTGTAATCATTTCTCAAATCGTTTCTTAAGTCGTTTATCTTGTTTTCCTGATCCTTTTTCTCATAGATCATTCGACTCATCTCTGGGCTTGCTCGAAACCCGGATGACCTGCCCGAAGACCCGTGATAATGTGATTTTCGAAGATAGGCGAAAAGAACAATTTCACGGGGCAAGATATGGAAGAAGGGTGAAGAGCAAGTCACAGAGTGAGTCCTTTAAAGTCCTTGTTTTGTTTCGTTTTATTCTTGATTACGAATAACTATGTGATCTAAAGATGGCATGTTCAGATTATTTATTCTAATTTGTGTGTTCATATTATTCTGAAACGAATCCACTTGATTGCACTTGACAATATTAATATGAATATCAAGCATTTGCTTGTTTGATGCCACCTAAGATCCCGCCTCAAAAGTCAAAACAAGAAATTAAAAAGGCGTTGAAGAGTACGGATTATTCGTCTGAAGTAGGATTGGATTTCTCATATATCCTTAATGTTACCCTTGAAGTAGAGTATACATCGGAAACATATGATGCTAAGTGTGATGGGTCTGGTCCATTGTATCCACGTCGGGAGGAAGATTCCGCAGATTATGTCGACATCCTTTTTGATGATAATCTTGTAGCTGAAGGCGGAGAGGGTGAATTCGAAGTAAGTACTAAGACTTCCACCAAAGTTAATTATGACGTGTATGAAACCTTCAGCACTAAAAAGACTTTGAGTACTGGTATACGCATTGATACAAAGGTTGCTGGTTTCAAAAAGCATCTTCTTAACGGGATAACGGATGTGTTGTTAGAGCCGAAGAATCATTCGATCAAAATCATCTATTACTATCGTGGTAACAATATATTTGAAGACGTGATCCAGCATAATTTGACTACTATTAACATGGTCCAATACAGATCGCATTCTGTTGATATGTACATTACACCAAGTCCTAAAGCTAGAAAGGCTTTGGCTAAAGCTCGTAAAAAGTATTGATCTCGAGCTGTCCACAGATATGGGCGGGTGTTGTTGAATCGTTTATTGTACACTATATGCCATCAGATTTCAGAAATGCTCCGTTACTTTGAGGATGTTCTGTTCGATTATCAAATCTCAATCTTTTCCTTGTGATTCTAGAATTCACGACTTACCTGTGGGATGGCTTTGAGTTGGTACTCAGGTATTCTTCTTCTTGGTTTTGATTATTATTTCTCCCTCTTCGGGTAGCGGTGGCAATGAATCAGCTAACTCTATTGTCCTCTCGAGATGGCTGGCGATCTCCTGTCCCGCCGGCGATAGGTACAGCTTGATCGTCCCATGTTGCCTAGCCTTATCGTCCGGATCGATTATTCCGCAGGCTATTAGCTCCTCGATCCTCACCGTCCTGGTGCGGCTGGAGGCCTTCTCCCTCTGTATGATATCGTTCTTGCTGCACCCGGGATTCGCCTTTACACCTATTATCACCTCGATGGCGCATTTGCGACCCAGCAGGTCTATGAACTGCTCTTTTTCCATGCCTTCACCTCCGCATAATGTACTCTCGTACTTTATGCACATACTATGCGGAACCACATATTTAATTCAGAGGGTTTGCTCCCTGCTGGGAGCGAGATATTCGGACGTCTTTTCCCTTCTTTCGCATAATTTGCGAAATAGATTAAATAGTATGGAAACTTTCGTAAAATCAGCGATTGTGTATCGGGTTCGCTTCACGGAGTTCCCTTGCAGCAGTCGCGTGAAAGTACGGAGGAATCAATACGTCAGTCAACCCGTTCAAGGAAAAGGTCGCTGAGTTCATGGAAGCGAGACGCGGCTGTATCGGTGAAGTAACGACAAAGAATTTGGAACGTAGATTCAGAAGGATAGAGCGCGATCTCCTCAACCTCAAGGATGATGGCAAGGTCTCCACGATGTCCCCGTCCAAGATGACGGAGCAGGACATCAAGGAACTGATCATCTTCCGCAAGGGGAAGGGAGTGAGCGCATCGGATGTCAATCATGATATTTCGGCCATGAAACAGCTCTGCACGTTCTGCAGGAACACCTGCGTCCAGAACTGCCTCGGAGCCAACATCGGCCTCAAGCCGGTGGAGGTCGACGAGAGGCTCGAACCCCTCTCCGACGAGAGCTACAGGAAGATCCTGGCAAGGGCCAAGGAGATAGATCCCAAGGACTATCAGGCCCTCAGACCCTATACCATGGTCCTCCTGTACATCTGTACCGGAGCAAGGAACAAGGAGCTGCGTCTGGCGGAGGTCAGCGACATCGACTTCAACGGATGGACGATCAACTACAGGCATGTCAAGGCGGAGAATACCTGGGGCAGGTCTAGGGAGGTCCCCATCCCCGAGGTCATCCAAGATCTTGTGAAGAACTATCTCAAGGCGAGGAACATCTTCCTCATCAAGCACGATATGCTCCCCGAGGACGTCCCGGCGCTGTTCTGCAACATGTACGGCGACCATGACGTGCTCAGCGCCAATACCATCAGGAAGCTCAAGACCTACGTCGAGAGGGACATCGGACAGAAGTTCGAACTGAGGGATTGCCGCAGGGCATTCGGGCAGCATTACAAGGACAACCATGCGGAACTCGAGGACATCTCGAAGCTCATGGGACACAAGACCACCCGTACCACAGAGCTCTATTATTGCGAAAAACGCCAGAGCGAAGTGATCAGGAACGTGCAGGGCAAGTGGTGATAATCGGGTAAGGAAAAGCAGAGAGAATCGATGGAAACCAGTTAAAACCCTTGAATTTCGGATTTTTCCGGCTAGGAAGCGAAGTAGTGCTCCCGTTTGGGACGTGTGTGCTAAGTTTCCGGGAAAGGTGGCGAATCCGTTTGGGAGCGTGAAATCAATGTCTGGGTAGGACAAAAGTAGTGCTCCCGACGGGATTCGAACCCGTGTTGAAGCCTCGAGAGGGCTTCATGATTGGCCGCTACACCACAGGAGCAACATTCCACAACATAGAGAGGTAGTAGATAAAGATATCTGATTACCTCATATCAGAATTCTGGAGGGCGGATTGCTGGCAATCTCTTGTGCTCCATCAGGCTTACCTGTCTGCGTATGTCAGAAACCTGTTCCTTGGGCAGGCCTGTATCCGCAGCGATCTGCGAATCGGTCCTGTCCTGCTCCATATCATACAATATCCTGTCGAGGTCATCGTACTTGATCCCCATCTCGGACTCATCGGTCTGACCCTCCCACAGTCCAGCGGACGGAGGCTTATCGATGATCGGCTGAGGAACTCCTATGAGCTTGGCGATCTGCCTGACCTCGGTCTTGTACATGTTGGCAAGAAGGGTGACGTCGCATGCTCCGTCCCCGAATTTGGTAAAGTATCCCATCATGATCTCGCTCTGATTGGATGTTCCGACGACCAGATACTGCCTCTTCTTCGCAAGATTGTATAGCACTATCATCCTGCATCTCGCAGATATGTTGCCTCTCTCCAGAGGGGTCTCCGCATCGGAGAGCAGGACCGCTGCCAGAGCATCGACGGCGGGGCCGACATCGACTACCCTGAACTCCGTTCCCCACATTGAGGCCAATTCAGAAGTAGTCTTGTAATCCTCGGCAGGGGTCACCCTGGAAGGCATGAAGACGTTGAGAACATTCTTCGGGCCCAGCGCATCCGCGCAAAGCTTCGTGACAACAGCGGAATCTATTCCTCCGCTCAGTCCTATCACCACTCCTTTGGCATTCGCCTTGGCGACTGTGTCCTTGATGAATTTCTCGAGATTGCTTACATCGTCCTGTGTGATCTTTGGGATGGCCACTTCCGACATCGTCCACGGAATCGCATGGTGGCCATATAACGTCTTGGTCAGGGAGGCCACAAAAAGCCTTTTATAACGTCATAAGTTCCCCCTCATTGCACGCCGAGATGGCCCAGCCCGGTAAGGCGCGAGCCTGGAAAGCTCGTGGGCGCCTTTGCCCTCGGGAGTTCAAATCTCCCTCTCGGCGCCATTCACCTTTTACAGCCGAATTATGATCCTGATGTCATGATTACGTCTGTTGCCGCCGAATAACCATTATTATCTGGCTGGTCCTTTTTCTTTTCGATAACATGAATTTGCCCATGTTCGTCATAGCCGTCGTCGCCGTCATTATCGGTGCAGCTGCATTCATGATCGATAACAACAACGATAACCCTATAATCGACGACAATGAAACTGAACTCGAGTTTGTCGGCAACATGTCCACAAACGTGATCAGCCTGTATCTCAGTCAGAAGGGCTCTTCCGAGAGGACTTTGTTAGATAATGGAGGAACATTCAAAGTTCCGACGAAAGATGCCATAATCATCGTCGTCGCCAACAATCCTTCAGGCGACATCACCATCGATAAGGACAGCGTCATGGTCCCGAAACATGATACCTTCTCCGAAACCACTTACAAATGCGTTGTGATGTTCGGACCGACATCTTCGGAAAATCCGGTGAAGATCGATTCGACTTCGGCCTACTACTCGTTCACTCCGAAATCCGGAGAGAAGGTCGACCTAGGATTGTTCGTGACCAACTACTATTGATTCAGAGGAAAGCCATAGAATCAACAATGCCGTCCAAAATAGGGCGGCACCCTTCCATATTCTCCGTCCTCGCGTATGTGTAAAGGGTGTAGCAGACGTTCCCCTTCTTGAAAACGATGATCTCAGAAGTGTAATCGATGTCCTGCAGAACATAGGTATGGCGGAATCCCCGCCCCTCCTGACCGCAGACGCTCCTTTCAAAGAACTTGTCGAAAACATAACCGTGCTTCGACATCCTGTTCCTGAGCCTCTTCTCCGTCGACACGCAGACATCCTTCGCATTAGCCAATTTGGAGAGTATCGGATTCGACCTGTGCCAGAACAGACATACAGTGATATGCCTCTCCTTGTCGGAGATCCCTACCCTGTCATGGTTATTGTCCAAGTATAGGGCGTCCAATTCCGCTTCCCCCAATGCCCTGAACCCCTCAGGACAGGGAAGACAGATCTCTCCGTTCGCGACCACGGTCTCCAAGATATCGGGTTTCGGAAGGACATCATGATAAAAACACCTATTCCTGACTGCCCAGAGACCATAAAGGAACGTTCCATTCATACACCTTTAACATGCGCACAAGTATCCTTTATTAAGGGGAATAGCAGTAGGCCGTTCAATTGGTGCAAAAATGATAGTTAATGCCGAACTTTTCGTCAACGACTTACCCGGTCAGCTGATAGGCTCCATAGAGCCCATATCCATGGTGGACGGAAACATCCTCGGGGTTGTGCACAACCGCGACAGGATAGTGGACCACAGGATATGCGTGAACGTCACATTCGAGGTAGGCGACAGACAGCTGGAACGTCTCAAGGAACTTTGGAAGGCCAGGGACATCGTTATCTCCAGTCTGGGTTCGGTCCACGAGACCTATACCATGGATTACATCCTGATAGGCGACGTCAACGCACAGTACATCGAGGGCCTCCTGAAGAAGATCAACGAGGCCACCACCCTGGACGAGGTGAACGTCAGCTATTCGTCCAAATCGATCAGGACCGCGAGCCACACCAGTCTGATCACTGTGAAGGCACGCTACGAGGACAACCTCGACAAGATCGACGCGATCCTGAGAAGAGAATGCAAGAAGGCCAATGTTACCTATGTGAGAGGTGTATGAGATGAAAGCGTTCATCTGCGGATTCGGAACCATCGGACAGAGCGTCGCCAAGGTCATCAAGGCGAAGCAGGAGTTCTTCTCCAAGCGCTACGGGGAGACCCTCACGGTCGTCGGAGCATTGGATTCCAAAACATACATCGTCGACCCAAAAGGACTGGATGCGGATGCCATAATCGAGGCAAAGAAGAAGACTGGCTGCGTCGGAGACAAGAAATACACCGACATCAAAGAGGCTCTGGACTCCGTCGATTTCGATATACTCATCGAGGTCACCCCCACGGACATCAAGACTGGAGGCGTAGGTCTGGAGAACATCAGGTACGCCCTCAAGAACGGCAAGGATGTCGTCACCGCGAACAAGGGCCCCTTAGCACTCAAGTACAAGGAACTCACCACCTTGGCCGATGAGCACGGCCGCTATCTTCTCTTCGAGGGGACCGTCGGCGGAGCGATGCCCATCATCAATCTCAACAAATACGATCTGGCCGGACAGGATATCAAATCCATCAGAGGTATCTTCAACGGTACCTGCAACTACATCCTGACCAAGATGGACAGCGGACAGCCCTTTGAGCAGGCGCTCAAGGAGGCGCAGCAGCAGGGCTATGCCGAGACCGATCCCACCAACGACGTTGAGGGATACGACAGCGCATGCAAGGTCGTCATTCTCGCTAACTCCATCTTCGGAAGGAACGCTACCTTCAGCGATGTGGATATCACCGGAATCACCAGCATCAACTCGGATGCTGTGGCCCTTGCGCAGAACAACGGAATGGTCATCAGGCTCATCGGAGAGGTCTCAGCCACTAAGCTGGAGGTCGCTCCCAGGCTCATCCCGCGCGGACACCCCCTAAGTCTCCCCGGTACACTGAACACCGCGGAGATAATCACGGAATACGCCGGACCCATCACCGTCTCCGGAGTCGGCGCAGGAGGTCCCGAGACCGCATCGGCGATCCTCAGCGATATCATCGACATCATGGACGAGAGAATCGGTGACTGAGTTGACAGGCAGGATCGTCATTTACGACACCACGCTGCGCGATGGTGCCCAGACGGAGGGCATTCTGTTCTCTTCAGAGGACAAGCTCGATGTGTTACAGGCACTAGATGGTTTCGGCGTGGATTTCGTGGAAGGCGGTTGGCCCGGGTCGAATCCGACCGATGACGAATTCTTCAAGAAAGCAAGCCAGTTGGAACTGAAGAAGACGAAGCTCGTCGCCTTCGGCAGCACCAGGAAGAATGATGTCGATCCCGCTGACGATCCCAATCTGAACGCTCTCGTCGGGTGCGGCACCGAGTGGTGCTGCATCTTCGGGAAGGCATGGGATTTCCAGGTCGAAGAGGCCATGGGAATAGGCCTGGATGAGAACCTGGACCTTGTCCAGGACAGCGTCAGGTTCCTGGTAGAATCTGGAAAGCACGTGATATTCGATGCAGAGCACTTCTTTGACGGATACAGGGCGAACAGGAAGTACGCCCTGAACGTCCTCAAGGCCGCAGAAGCGGGAGGGGCGGAATGGCTCGTCCTTTGCGATACCAACGGAGGTTCGCTCCCGTCCGAAGTCGCTGAAGCAGTAGAGGAGGCGCTCCTATCCGTGGATGTCCCCCTCGGAATCCATGCACATAACGATGCGGACATGGCCACGGCCAATTCCATCATGGCCGTCGAGAATGGATGCCAGATGGTCCAGTGTACCGTGAACGGTCTCGGGGAGAGATGTGGCAACGCCAACCTTTGCACCGTTCTGCCCAGCCTTGTCTACAAGACAGGGTTCGAGACCACGGATATCGACCTCAGGAATCTCACATCGCTTAGCAGGTCCGTCGGGGAGCTGGTCAATTTCAGCCCGTACCCCAACATGCCTTATGTTGGTGAGGCCGCGTTCACGCACAAGGGCGGAATACACATTTCGGCGATGACGAGGGACCCCCACACCTACGAACATATCGACCCTTCGTTGGTAGGCAACTCCAGGAAGATCCTCGTATCGGAGATGGCTGGCAGGGCCAGCATCGTAGAGAAGCTGAAAGAGCTCGGCCTGGAATGCGGAGACGACACTCCGGACATCACCCGCAAGATCAAGGAGATGGAATCCAAGGGATATCAGTTCGAAGGAGCGGATGCGAGCTTCGAACTCCTGGTCAAAAGACTGAGAGGGGAGATAGAACCCAAGTTCACGGTGAAGAGCTTCAAGATCATGATTGACAACCGTCTCGGGGACATGGACACCGAAGCCAGCGTGAAGGTTCTGAATTCCGCAGGAGATCTGGAGCAGACCGCAGCTGACGGGAACGGTCCGGTCAACGCTCTTGACAAGGCATTGAGGAAATCTCTCAAGAAATTCTTCCCCGAGATCAACGACATGAAGCTGACAGATTACAAGGTACGTACACTCGATGCCAAGAATGCAACGGCCTCAGGGGTCCGCGTATTGATCAGATCCACGGACGGGAAGAGCAGCTGGACCACAGTAGGTGTATCAGAGAACGTGGTAGAGGCCAGTCTGATAGCGCTGATAGATGCGATTGAATACAAACTGATGATTGGTGAATGAAATGAGCAAGACGATCGTGACACTGGTAGGGAAGGACAAGGTAGGAATCATTGCTACCGTCTGCAACTTCTTCGCCGAGAACAACATAAACATCCTGGACCTGAAACAGACCACTTCCCAGGGATACATCAACATGATGATGATCGTGGATACCGACCTTTACAAGGGATCGGTGGCAGACCTCAACTCCGGATTGGAAGAGGTAGGTGCAAAGGTCGAGTGTATAATCAAGGCACAGCACGAAGAGATCTTCGACATGATGCACAGGATCTGAGAACATGGTAGAGCTCAGCGAGGCGTTCGAGACCGTCAACATGGTCTCCCACGAGAATCTCGACGTCAGGACGATCACCATGGGCATCAGTCTGCTGGACTGCATCGATCCCGATCTTGATTCACTGTGCAAGAAGATCTACGACAAGATCACCGAGTCCGCCAAGGACCTTGTGAGAGTGGGCGACGAGATAGGGAGCGAATACGGCGTACCTGTCATCAACAAGAGGATATCGATAACACCGGCAGCGCTTATAGGTGGTGCCGCATGCAAGAGCCCGGAGGACTTCGTGCAGATCGCTAAGACCCTCGACGAAGCGGCCAAGACTGTCGGAGTCAACTTCATCGGAGGATACTCGGCATTGGTCCAAAAGGGGATGACGAAGAGCGACAGGATGCTCATCGAGTCCATCCCGCAGGCGCTGGCGTCGACCGAGCGCGTCTGCTCGTCCATAAGCCTTGGATCCACCAGAACCGGCATCAACATGGATGCCGTCAGACTGATGGGGGACATAATCCTGAAGACCGCTGAGGCCACGAAGGAGAACGATTCCCTTGGATGCGCCAAGCTCGTGGTCTTCTGCAACCCGCCAGACGACAATCCCTTCATGGCCGGAGCGTTCCACGGAGTCACAGAGGCTGACAGGGTGATCAATGTCGGTGTAAGCGGCCCGGGCGTAGTCAAGCATGAACTTGAGAAGATTCATGGTGAGGATTTTGAAACCCTTTGCGAGACTATCAAGAAGACGGCATTCAAGGTCACAAGGGTCGGACAGCTGTTCGCCAAGGAAGCTTCCAAGAGGCTCGGTGTGCCTTTCGGCATCGTCGATCTTTCCCTAGCACCCACGCCTGCGGTCGGCGACAGTATCGCTGACATCATGCACGAGATGGGTCTAGAACGCGCAGGAGCGCCAGGCACAACCGCGGCGCTTGCCATCCTCAACGATCAGGTCAAGAAAGGAGGGGTCATGGCATCATCCTATGTCGGAGGACTCTCAGGCGCATTCATCCCTGTGACCGAGGATAAAGCGATGGCGGAAGCCGCAGAGGTCGGTGCCCTTACTCTCGAGAAACTGGAGGCCATGACATGCGTCTGCTCGGTTGGTCTCGATATGATCGCCATACCCGGGAACACCAGTGCTACGACCATAGCAGGAATCATAGCCGATGAGATGGCCATTGGAATGGTCAATCAGAAGACCACCGCTGTGAGGCTCATCCCCGTCATCGGAAAGGATGTCGGCGACTTCGCACAGTTCGGAGGACTTCTCGGAGAGGCGAAGATCATGCCTGTCAACAAATTTGGATGCGAAGATTTCGTGAACCGCGGCGGAAGGATCCCTGCACCGATACACAGTTTCAAGAATTGAGAATACAAACAGGGGCGGCTTATCGGGGCGCATGTTTACAGGTCATTCGCCCAGCCGCCCCCTAAAGATTTTCTGCCTTCCTTTTGAGAAAGCCAAACCCATTGGATGGCGGGTTTAAGTAATCCTAAAAGATTTATCCTATTTAATCCCACTCTTAACTATTATGCGCTAATAGTTTCAGTTGCTGGACTAAGTCAATGAATCCTCTTCTCAGCTTGACATCTGCTGCATAAAACAGCTTCGTTTCCTCCGATCGACCTCTGATCTTTCCTGCTATGATAGCGCCTATAGATCAGGACTGCGACTTGTATCGGGAGGACAACTACAGCTGCAGTCATAACCCCTAACAGACCTAATGCTTCACCTATCATGGATACCACACTCTTGTGTGAAACTCTATTGTCATGGTAGTATAAAATTATACCCTTGGGGGGTATGGGTATAGACCATAGAACAAGAGTAGAACCTTCAGAACACAAACAATTCAATAAAAACCGATAATCGGGAAGAAGGTTAATCGGCACCCGCAGGTGCCAAAGAAGAAGCATCGAAGATGCGTGAGTGGGGGCAGAGGGATTTGAACCCCCGTCAGCGGGTTTCCACTACGGGAGGAGCTACCTCCCGCGGAATCAATGAGTCATCGCTCCAGTTAATCATCAACTGTCAGCAAACCCATTTACAATCACGCTCAATAACTGGAGCCCGCCAGTCTGCCAGGTTAGCCTATACCCCCTGGAGAGTGATGCAAATGCAAATCACTGCTTACGCATCTTCGCTTCTTTCTTTCTTCTTCTCATTTTCTTTTTACGCCATTTCCAACGCTGGTTACCGCGTTTCTTCCAGGCGCGTGAGCCTCTCTTCATATTGATCCTTCCTTGGATTTGTCATCATTAGGTGATGCATCCAGGCGGGCCCGTCGGGATTCGAACCCGAGGCGTCTGGCTTAGAAGGCCAGCGCTATATCCTGGCTAAGCCACGAGCCCACTCTTCCCCTCCATCGGCTACTATCATTTAAAGGTTGTTGCCCTCTTTTCTACTGACAGTCTGACCTCTGGATAGGTCTGAATGACACACTGATTACCCTCTGATGACCTCATTTCGCCATCATGGATTGACCTTAGGCCAGGGCAAATCCCTAATGTAATCGATGACCGAGCCATATCCCAACATCTGACAGAATGCCTCTGCGATACACAGGACTCCCAGTATCAACAGCACGGGCCAAAGGTTGAGGATCGCTCCTGCGAGCTTGACTATCGCCTCTGCGAACCTGAGCAATCCGAACACGATGGCTCCAGCTATGAATGCGATGATGAATCTGGGCCAACCGGTCGCAAGAACAGACAGATCTATTCCCGCTACCTCGGTACCGTTCAAACCGCCCAATGCGATGTAAACAATAGCCATGACGAACAGTCCAATGATCACCGCGATATGGAGGTCACGGAATGGCCTGATTATGAGAGCGAATGCTCCGGCGGCAATCAGTATGAGCGTATATGTCTGGGCATGGAATCCCTCCAGAACTGCCAATGCTACGATGGCCACACCGAACAGCATCCCCAGGAAGACCATCGACTTGTACTTGATGGAATCCTTATCCTTCAGATAGAGGGCGACGATGATCAGCGCCAGCGCCCCGCCTATGAGAAGGACTATGGGTGACAGATACTCGAAGAACCACGAAGGCAGATACTCTTCAAGAAATGACATGGATCGTTGATAACAGTACTTGGATAAAAAGGCCCCTAGGGGCCGTTGATGATCAGCAGACCTTTGTTCCTGCGGAAGGTCCGGCACTCTCATCCCAGACTTCTGCTACATCAAAGGTCCAAACTGCAAAGCACGGAAGGTTCAGAGCCGCCATCTTCGCTTTCATGTCGTCGAAGACAGGTCCGCTGTCCGCACGTGCGGGGTTCTTGAGGATGAGCTCGTATGCCTTAGGTCCTGCTGCGACGGACAATGCCGCCTTTCCGGTGTCCTTGAGGTTCTTTGAAGCCCTCTTCATGAGGATCTCCCCGACCCCTGCCTTTCCGTCAGGTGTCGCGAAGATGCTTCCGCATACGATAGCGTGAGGCTGTCCCTCGGATGATACGGTCACGAGGAGCTTTGTTGCCTCCTTTGCGTTGATCAGGTCGATTACTTCTTTCGGTAAAGCTACCATGAGATTCACCGCATCATGGATGGTTCTGGATAGTATTTATCACTTGACAGAGTTCTTCATTAATTCTAACTTTGTTAAACCTTCAACGATAGTTCATATACCTCACTTGGATGATTAATCCTATGTCACAACATTACGAGGACAGGCCAGCAGAGAGACAGAAGATGACTTTCAAAACATACCGCGAATTCGCCGTGAAGAGAGGTGGACAGAGTTCACTCCCTGACGGCGTGTACGCCAGACCGAAGGTCTACAACAACTTCGCCCTCACTTTGGCTGATCAATGCCCATGGCATCTCATCCTGAGAACGGACAAGGAGGAGAAGGAATACTTCGGACCCTTGATCATGCAGGAGATGGAATGCGCAGAGCTACTCAAGGATTCCACACCCTTTGTAAAACTGTACGGAAGGGCCAGCAAGTACAAACGTCTACCCAGTGTGGCAGTGGAGGAGGCACTGGCCAATGCTGTCATTCATTTCGATGCTTCTTTGGAGCGTGACATAGTCATAGACTTCAGGGACGAAGGCCTTACGATAAGGTCTCCCGGAGGGTTCATCGAGAAAGATAATTTTGACGTCATCGTCAGCACATGCCCCAGGAATACGAAGACCGCCCTTCTCATGAAGAGCTTGGGATTGGTGAGACTGGAAGGGACTGGATTGGAACTGATCAGAGGGTGCTATCTCACCACAGGGCTCATGCCTGTGATCGCGAGCGATACTGACAGCTTCTGCATCCAGCTGCCGTCCTTGGACAATGCGGACAAAACAATCCCTGAAGAGACGGAGACTGTGCTCAGCTACCTGCGTTCATACGGGAGCGGCAATATCAGGAGTATGTCGAGGATCCTGAAGATCCGCATCAATCTGCTTGAAAGGATATTCAGCAATCTGGAATCGGATGGAAGGATATTCACTATGGGAAAGGAGAAGGATCTCAGGGCATTCTACAACAGATCCTATGCCGTGGATGAGGACTACGCAATCATCCATAGGTCTGACATACGATCATCGGCTGGAATGTCAGATCGTATATGTTGCTAACTTCAGTATCTCACTTCCGTGTTTGACTGAGATTTCTTCCTAAAAGGGGCTCTTGCCCCTACACTTTTCAAATCATTTCAGCCTAGTATTATTTCTAAAATATTTTAGCATAATAAGTAACACTTTTGACGATTGTTTTAATATTATTATGGCCATCGACCAGAAGCATAGGTGTAAAGCAAATGACCAATGGAATCATAATCGCAGGGTACGGTACAAGAAAAGGCAATCTCGAAGAAATTCTCCAGACGCAGGCCAGAAGGCTCAGATGCAGAGGTTGGGAAAACGTCGAGATAGGTTATTTCAGGGTCAGCTCACCCACGATACCAGAGGCATTGGAGAGATTGGTCGATGCCGGAGTTGACAATGTTGTCATTATACCCTATTATATCGCCGAAGGAACACTCACAAAACAGCTCATCCCTGAAAAACTGAAAATGGACTCTGATATGGCGGACATCAAGGTGAAAGGAAAAGATGTCACCATCTGCATGGCACCCGCCTTCGGCATGAACATGGTCCTTACTGACATCCTCTGCGATAAGATCGCCGATGCCGGCGGAGATACAGACTGCGGCATCATGATCATCGGGCACGGGACCAGATACGATTCCCTGGCCAATATGCGCGTCATCAAGCAGAACGCGGAGAGGCTCAAGAGTATGGGATACATTCACACCAAGTACACATTCAACGAATTCTGCGAGCCCACCATCAAGGACACCCTCGACGAACTGGAGAAGGAGGGTGTGGAAAGGATCATCGCCTTGCCTTTGTTCATAGCGATGGGACTGCATCTGGGCGACGAGATCCCCGAACAGATCGGAATCCCCTCGTACAGCGAAGGCGGGGACATCACAATCAACGGAAGGAAGATCAATGTCTACTACGGACGTCCCGTGGAAGCTGACAACCGTCTGACCGATTACCTTGACATGAGAGCCGCAGAATATCTGTCAGGTTGATTCCAGATAAGGTCTTGGAATACAGCAGAAAATAATAGATGAGAGACTGTTCGGTAACCATGCGCAGAATTGCCATCTATGGTAAAGGCGGAATAGGTAAATCCACCACATCTTCCAACATCTCAGATGCCCTGGCCGAGTCCGGTCTTACCGTCATGCAGATCGGTTGCGATCCGAAAGCTGATTCCACGAGCATGCTGACCGGAGGCCCCATAGAGACTGTGCTTAACACCATGCGCGACAAGAGCGATCGCACTCTGGAGGATATGGTCCACATAGGTTCCCACGGGGTGCTCTGTGTTGAATGCGGAGGGCCCAGACCCGGAACCGGATGCGCCGGAAGAGGGATCATCGCCGCATTCCAGGAATTGGACCGTCTCGATGCGATGGCCGTTTACAAACCAGATGTTATCATCTATGATGTCCTAGGCGATGTCGTATGCGGCGGATTCGCGATGCCCATCCGCAACGGCTATGCCCGCGACGTATTCGTTGTAACATCGGGGGAACGCATGTCTCTTTATGCTGCTAACAACATCGCCACAGCGGTCAACGATTTCCGCCGTGACGGATATGCCCGTTTCGGAGGATTGATTCAGAATTCGAGGGGAGTTGAGAACGAAGACGACCTCATCTCTGAAGCGGCCAGGAACATAGATTCGGAAGTCATCTTCAGACTTCCGAGATCACCGACAGTCCAGACCTGTGAGAAGCGCGATACGACAGTCATCTCGGGAGAACCCGACTCGGAGATGGCTGGACTATACCGCCAGTTGGCCAAAACAGTGTACTCTCGTTCGGAAGACATTTCCGGAGGACTGAAACTGGAAGACTGCACAGGATGTGACGGTTGTGAATAAAGGGATACTAATCGTAGGATACGGGACCAGGAACGGAAATCTCACCGAGATTCTTGACGTTCAGGTGAACAGACTCAAATGCAGGGGCTGGGAACACGTGGGAAAAGCATATTTCAGAGTGAATTCCCCATCCATCCCAGAAGCATTGGAACAAATGGTCGACGAGGGTGTGGACGAGATAGTCGCCATACCATACTACATCTCAGAAGGGACCCTGACGAAGGAACTGATCCCAGAGAAACTTGGACTGGGGACATCCAGTTCCGGAAAGGCTTTGGTCAAAGGAAAGGAGGTCACCATCTCGATAGCCTCCGCGTTCGACACAAGCTTCACACTTACGGACATCATATGCGACAAGATCGCCGATGCCAACGGGAACATGGACTGCGGAATCCTTATCCTAGGTCACGGGACCAGGTTCAAAGCGCTCTCCAACATGCGTACGATCAAGATGAATGCGGAGAGGGTCGCCGCAAGAGGATACAAGCACGTCGGCTATGCGTTCAACGAATACTGCGACCCCACCATCCCCGACGCGCTGGATAGACTGGAGAAGGAAGGTGTGGACAGGATCATCGCCATCCCCCTCTTCATAGCGATGGGGATACACATGGGAAAGGACATCCCCGAGAAGATAGGGATACCTCCATACAGCGAAGGCGGAGACATAACCGTCAACGGAAGGAAGATCAACGTTTACTACGCACGCCCGGTGGAATCGAACCCGCGTCTGCTGGATGTGCTCGATCAAAAAGCAAGGGAGTATTTGGGCGAATGAAAGTACTGTTATTGGACATGACACATGGGGGGCAGGTGCTCGCACCGCTCTTCAAGAATGAGGGCAACGAGGTCACAGTGGCCGATGTTTACAAGATCGCGCCTCCGGAGATGCTTGAACATCTGAGAGAGATTGGGGCCGAAGTGTGCATCGGCAATCCGACACCAGGACACTACGACCTGGTCTCGATGCCGTGTCATTGTCCAGACATATTCCTTGAGAATGTAACCTACGATGATAGGATATGGTATTCGCAGGCTGTAAACCGCTTCATGAAGGACAAAAGGTTCAGGATAGAGGTCACGGGAGTAAAAGGGAAGACCAGTACCTGCTATCTTATCGCGCACATCCTGGCCAATGCCGGCAAGAAGGTGTATCTCAGATCCTCAAGAGGCTCAGGCCCGTTCACCAAAGAAGGACATCGGATCGATGAACTGAAGAGCATCGCGCCGCCGTACCTCCTCGACCTGCCTGAGGGCGATTACGACGTCATGGTATGCGAAGTGTCTCTCGGAGGATCGGCAAAGGCGGACATCGCATGTATCACCAACCTTCTGGAGGACTACGGCATAGCGAAGAAGAGCCGCCATGCAAGAGAGGCCAAGAAGGATATCCTCTCTGAAGGGACTAACATCGTTCTCGAATCCGAGAAGGACATCTGGTCCGCATACGGCAAACCCCTGAGGCTGTCAGGGAAGAAGGTCACAGTCGAGAGGGACCCTGTGTTCGGAGAACCGTTACAGGTCTCGGTCAGATACAAAGGGGATCACGAGTTCTCACTCAAAGGGAACTATCTGGCCCTCCAGTACATCGAGGCCATGGACATGGCCCTGGAGGTATGCGACGCCATGGACATCCCTGCCGATGTCGTTCTGAAAGCACTGTCCGATTTCGAAGGCGTTCCCGGAAGGGGCGAGATACGCGATATGGGTGGCGTGAGATACATAGTGGAGCGCAACCCAGGGATCTCGCACATGTCCGTGGAACGCACACTGAAGACACTTCAGGCGATGAACATCCTGGATGGCGCACTGGTCATCATAGATCCCGTTTCCAAGAAGGTATGCGACAAGCTGGACCGCGACCTCATCGAGGAAGTCGTCAGAAAGTACGGGGCGAAACTGATAGTCACTCCCGGGGACGGCACGGAGCCTAACATCCCGGACGAGGTGAAGACCGTAGTGCGCATGACCAAGGAAGGGTACCAATGAGCGATGTGTTCCATCCTCGTCCCAACCCCATAGTTGCCGCCATGTACACGGCCAGGGACATGAACGTGGATGTCATCGTCATGCACGGTCCCGCAGGATGCTCGTTCATGGCATCGAGACCACTCGAGAATGCGGGTGTCCGTGTTATCACATCATCAATGAAGGACAATGACCTGATCTTCGGGGGAGGGGACTCGCTGGAGAAAGCTTTGATCGAGGCCAAGGAGAGATTCTCACCCAAGACGATGGCCGTCATAGGCACTTGCGCCAGCACTATCATTGGTGACGACATCAAGGCTGTCATCGGCAGGGTCGATATGGGCGATACCAACTGCTTCGCAATCGACTGCCACGGCTGCATGGACAACAACACCGAAGGGGCCATACGCGCCCTGAAGGCAGGAGCTGCCGCAGGCATCATACCCCAGGAGGAATGCGACCGCCAGTCAAAACTCCTCAAAGCAGCGACCCAGCTTGAGAAGAAGAAGGGAATGGCCGGAAGGACCTACCTGTCCCCCGCCGAAAGCCCCACCAAGCTATCCGTCTGCAGGAGGATCGTGGAGGCCCTATCCGCAGGAAAAAGGGTCGCGGTCGTCATGATAGCGAAGAAGGAACTGGCCTACCGCTTCGCCGACATGTTCCTTGCAGTGGATGAGGCACGTAAGAAACTGGGTGGAAGCACATATTTCGAAGCGAATATCGACCCTGAGAAGGGTCTGCCGAGGATCAGAGGATACTGCACCGACATCCAGAGGGATCTGGAATCCAAGGGCGTGAAGATGGACCGCGTGATCGGCGGACTCGACGAATACGCTGTAGTAGGGGATGAGATGCAGGAGGCAGTCAAGGAATTCTCTCCCGATCTGACTGTCATCCTGGGCATCTGCCATGCCTACCCCGGACTCGATGAGGATTGCATACTGGTCACCGACCAGCCCCGCGAGCTCTCCAACTATCTGGACCAAGGCTTCGCGGCCGTAGGAGAAGTCGGCAGCCACGGATTGGTGATGGGTGCTAAAGGCATCATCACACTGGAGACGGCACAGACCCTCAGGGAGCTGATCTGACTTGAAGGGATTCGTCATCGCGGGGACCGGCAGCGGAGTCGGCAAGACTTCCATCACCACAGGCATAATGTCCCTTCTGTCTAAACGTTACAAGGTACAGGGGTTCAAGGTAGGACCTGATTTCATAGATCCGATGTATCACAGCGCTGCCACCGGCCGTCCTTCGAGGAACCTGGATTCTTTCCTGCTGGACGATAACAAGATCCGCAACCTCGTAGGATTTGCCTCTGAGGATGCTGATGTCTGTGTCGTCGAAGGGGTGCGCGGACTGTACGAGGGATTCACAGGGAATTCCGACGTCGGTTCCACAGCCTATCTGGCGAAGCTGCTGAATCTCCCGGTCGTGCTCGTAGTTGATTCTGGATCGCTCACCCG
>SUST01000017.1 GCA_015063285.1 Thermoplasmata archaeon | reverse complement strand
ACCATCCCTTTTTATCGTGGATTACAATCACACGCACGATAACAATGGTTGACGAGAAAGCAATCCAAGCGGCACAGGAGAAGTTCGGCGTCCTGCTCAGGAAACAGCTCGAGAGGGTGGAAGTTCTAAAGAACGAACCTGACTGGACAGACTATTCCAAGCTTGACAAGCTCATCATCGGAGTTTGCGGAGGTGACGGTATCGGACCGTACATCTGCGCATCCGCCCAGAAGGTCATGGAAGTCCTGCTCGCAGATAAGATCAAAGCAGGAAAAGTGGAGATCAGACAGATCGACGGGCTGACAATCGAGAGGCGTGTCGAGGTCATGAAGGCCATCCCCGACGACACACTGGCAGCACTGAAAGAATGCCACGTGATCCTCAAAGGACCTACCACAACGCCCAAGAAGGGAGACCCCTGGCCGAACATCGAGAGCGCCAACGTCGCCATGAGGAAGGAACTGGACCTGTTCGCTAACGTCAGACCGGTATCCGTTCCCGAACTCGGAATCAACTGGGTTTTCTACAGGGAGAACACCGAGGGAAGCTACGCACTGGGAAGCGACGGAGTCAACGTCACGGACGACCTCGCCATGGACTTCTGTGTAGCAACCACACAGGGTACCGAGAGGATCATCCGTGCCGGTTTCGAGCACGCCAAGAAGACCGGTGTGAACTATGTATCACTCGTCACAAAGGCCAACATCATCAAGACGACCGACGGAAAGTTCCTCAGCATCGCCGAAAGGGTCGCAAAGGATTACCCCGAGGTCCAGTGGGACGATTGGTTCATCGACATCACAACCGCCAAGCTCATCGACCCCGCAAGGAGGAGCAACTTCAAAGTCTTCGTCCTGCCCAACCTGTACGGCGACATCATCACCGACGAGGCCGCCCAGATCCAGGGAGGAGTCGGAACCGCCGGTTCTGCCAACATCGGTAAGAGATACGCCATGTTCGAGGCCATCCACGGATCCGCTCCCAGGATGGTCACCGAGGGACGCGCACAGTACGCCGATCCCTGCAGTATGATCAAAGCAGTAGCAATGATGATGGAGCACATCGGAGAGGTGGAGAAGGCCAAGAAGCTCAACATGGCGTTGGACATCACCACCCAGTTCGAGAAGAAGCTCGTCATGACCGGAAGGGACACCGGAGCCACCGGGGACGAATTCGCTCAATACGTGCTCGACACTATGGCCAGACCTGATATCGAGAAGGTTTGGCAGGGCTACATCGACGAGTCCATCGCCAAGGCGAAGAACTGATCAATTTATTTACTCCCCGAAAGGGGAGACATCTTTCTCTCAAACTACCAATCTGGACGTAAGGACCAGGCACCCAGCCACCCATTAATCATTTTAACATCATATCCCATTCCGATTCTAATAAACCCTCATTAGGTTGAGATAAATTGACTGCTAGGAACAAGCTATTCATCGTGACCCTTGCCGTCGCTTTGGCATTATTCCTTGGTCTGGCAGCCGTCTCGCAGGAAGACGATGCCACAGATCAGAAGTATACCATACAGGTGGTCACGAATCCCGATTTCGCGCCATACGAATACATGGTCGCGGACAAATATGAGGGAATCGACATGGACATCTGGAAGGCGATATCGAAAGCACTTGGCTGCGATGTCAACTTCAATGTCATGGACTTTGATTCCATAATAAACGCCATCGAGGCCGGAAAGTACGATGTGGGTGCCTCCGGTTTCACCGTCAAAGACGAAAGGAAACAACAGGTGAACTTCTCAGACACATATTCGACCGCCCATCAGGTCGCAATGGTCCTCAAGGACGGCCCTCTGGCCAACGCCAAGGATTATACCGAACTCCTCGGCCATAAGGTAGGAGTCGAATCCGGTACCACAGGATATTACCTGGCCGTAGACGTCTTCGACGAAAAGAACGTGACCCCGTATAACACGTACACGGATGTCATAGAGGGTCTGAAGAGGGACTACGTATCCGTCGTAGTGATCGATGATCTCGTAGCGGAATCCTTCGCCGAGAAAGATTCGAACCTGAAGATCCTGGATGTCGAGATCCCGGGAGACGAGATAGAGGAATATGCTTTCGTCATCAACAAGACGAACTACCAGATGCTCCAGTATACCAACAGGGCTATGGATTACCTCATGGGAATGGGTGTCATAGACGACATCTTCGCTTACTACGGCAGCATCGGATACGATCCGGAAGAGTACGGTTACTTCACCGCCCATCCGGAGAAACTGGACGAAATCGATGTGGTCATACATTATCAGCCTACTACCAAGTACACGATAGAGGTAGCGACGAATCCCGATTTCCCTCCGTATGATTACACCGTCTCCGGCGATTACGAGGGAATCGACATGGACATCTGGAAGGCCATCGCCTACGTCCTCGATTGCAACGTCAACTTCAACTTCATGGAATTCGACTCCATCATAAACGCTATTCAGAGCGAGAGATATGAGGTCGGAGCCTCCGGTTTCACCGTAACGGACGAAAGGAAGGAGATGATCAATTTCTCGAACACCTATGCCGTAGCGCATCAGAATGTCCTTCTCCGTACGGACAGCCCTCTGGCCGATGCCAAATCATGGGAGGATCTGAAAGGCGTCACGATATCAGTCGAATCGGGTACCACCGGCTATTATCTGGCCGCGGATGTTTACGGCGATTCCTACGTTGCTCCGTACAACACATACACCGACGTTGTCCAGAGTGTTCTTACAAAGCAGTCGGCATTTGCGGTGATCGACGATCTGGTCGCGGTATCGTATGTCGAGGCCCACTCTGACGAGCTGAAGATTCTCGATGTTGAGCTTCCGGGTGCAGAGGCCGAGGAATACGCGTTCGTATTCAACAAGAAGAACACTGAACTCCTCGGATACACCAACAAGGCCATGTCTTATCTGGAGGAGAAGGGAATCATCGACGATATCTACGCATATTACGGCGAGATAAGCTACGATCCTGCTACCGTAGGATACTTCTCAGCACATCCCGAAGCGCTATCAAAACTGGATGTCCTGGTGCATTACGTCCCCGGGGAGATGAAGACCACCGTCCAAGTGGCCACGAATCCGGATTTCCCTCCGTATGACTACATGGTCTCCAAGAGCTACGAGGGAATCGACATGGACATCTGGAAGGCCATCGGACACACCATGGACTTCGATGTCAACTTCAACTTCATGGAGTTCGACTCCATCATAAACGCCATCGCCTCCAAACAGTACGATGTCGGTGCTTCCGGTTTCACCGTGACCGATGAGAGGAAGCAGACCGTGAACTTCTCGTCCACCTATGCAGTAGCATATCAGAAGGTCCTGATCCTGAAGAACAGCCCCTTAGCCAACGCCAAGACCTGGGAGGACCTCAAGAACCTGGACCTGGCAGTCGAATCGGGTACGACAGGATACTACCTGTCAGTGGATGACTTCGGAGATTCGTACGTACATCCGTTCAACACATACACCGAAGTTGTTCAGAGCGTCAAGACAGGGCAGATGAAATTCGCTGTCCTGGATGACCTTGTAGCCATTTCCTTCGTGGAGGCGAACTCTGACCTGATGCTCTTGGATGTCGAACTTCCGGGTGCAGAGGCCGAGGAATACGCATTCGTATTCAACAAGGACAGCACCAAACTGCTGGACTATACCAACAGAGCGATGGCCTACCTCGAGGAAACGGGGGTCATCGACGATATCTTCGCATATTACGGTTCGATTGGATACGACCCCGAGATCGAAGGATACTTCTCCGCACACCCGGAGGCCCTTGCGGCGATCCAGGTCATCGACCACTATACTCCAGATAACGGAGGCGGATCCGATGGCGACCAGAATTGGTTCGAGTGGCTGTGGTCCGAGATCATCAAGAACTTCGTTGAGAAGGACCGTTACGAACTTATCCTGATGGGTCTTCAGAATACCGTTTACATCACCATCATCGGTCTTGCGCTCGGTCTGCTCATCGGTATAATCTGTGCGATCATCAGATCATTCCATGATCTGCGCGGCAACCTCAAGATACCCAACGCCATCGCTAGAGTGTACATCACCATAATCCGCGGTACCCCTATCCTAGTCCAGCTGCTGATCATCTATTTCATAGTGTTCGCATCATCTGGATTGAATTCCATCATCATCGCGGGAATCGCATTCGGTATCAATTCAGGTGCCTACGTTGCCGAGATAGTACGTGCGGGAATCAATGCGGTACCGAAGGGACAGCTTGAAGCGGCAGAGAGTCTCGGAATGTCCTTCAATATGGCCATGGGAACGGTCATCCTGCCTCAGGCCATCAGGAACATCCTTCCTGCACTCTGTAACGAGGGAATATCGTTGCTGAAAGAGACTTCGATCGCAGGTTACATCGGTATCGTCGATGTCACCAAGGCTGCCATGCTCATCAGGTCGCAGACCTACAGCGCATTCGTTCCACTGATCGGTGTTGCGCTGATCTATCTTGTGATAGTCCTAGTGCTTCAATATCTGGTTGGAAAACTCGAAAGGAGGCTGAACAATGCATACAGATGAGATATTGCTTGAGGTCAAGGACCTCCACAAGTATTTCGGTGACCTTGAGGTACTGAAAGGGATCTCGACAGAGGTCAGAAAGGGAGAGGTAGTCGCAGTCGTTGGTATGTCCGGATGCGGTAAATCCACATTCCTCAGATGTATCAACCAGCTTGAGACACCCACATCCGGGGAGATCATCTTCGAGGGCATCAACACCCTCGACGGTTCGATAGAGGTCAACAAGCTCAGGGAGAGGATAGGTATGGTGTTCCAATCATTCAACCTCTTCCCGAACATGACTGTGAAGAAGAACATCATGCTTGCTCCTGTGAAACTGAAAGTGATGTCCGAAGAGGAAGCTTCCTCCAAAGCTGACGATCTGCTCGCAAGGGTAGGTCTCCTGGACAAGGCGGACGAATATCCCCTGAAGCTCTCTGGAGGACAGCAGCAGCGTGTTGCCATCGCACGTGCATTGTCCATGAATCCGGACATCATGCTCTTCGATGAACCCACATCAGCCCTGGATCCGATGATGGTCGGAGAGGTGCTGAACATCATCAAGGAATTGGCAGAATCCGGTATGACCATGATTGTCGTCACGCACGAGATGGGATTCGCCAGAGAGGTTGCTGACCGTGTCATGCTGTTCCAAGACGGCGTAGTGGTCGAAGACTGTTCTCCGGCGAAATTCTTCGGACAGAACAACAACCCCAATGTGAAGGACTTCCTGTCGCATCTGATCTAAACCTCTTATTCCGGCCTGACGGCCGGATTATTCACATCGATACCATGGAACTAGAAGTCATAGAAACGGAACTGGCCATCTGCAAACTGAAAAACCTCGAAAACATCGATACAAATGGGGAATTCTACTTCCTGAGCAAAACGGATGAGGAGATCTCCCTTGTCTGTCCCGCTTCATCCACCCCCACTAATGCTATAGAAAAGAGCGTTGGCTGGAGGGCCTTCAGGATCTGCGGCACCTTGGATTTCTCATCGGTAGGGATCCTGTCAAAGATATCAGGAATCCTCGCAACCGAAGGCATAGGCATATTCGCAGTATCGACGTTCAATACGGATTACGTATTGGTGAAAGAACAGCATCTGAAGAGAGCGATAGAATCCCTTTCTGACAACGGATATCGCTTCGTTTGACAAAGCCTTAGCTGTTCCGATAATGAATGAGAAAATGGTGCGATGGCCGGGAATCGAACCCGAGTACCTACCTTGGCAAGGTAGGAGTCTAACCGCTAGCTCACCATCGCAGCATGCCACTGATTGTCTAATTCCATTTAAACCTTATTGGTGGGTTATTCGACGTATTATAAAAACAAAACATCTGCTTCAGCCAGAAGACCTATCAATCCCAATAATGACCGTTAAATGGTTTGATGTTGGTATCATATGCGAATCTGAGCCCGCCCGGGATGACTTTGACATTGACCTCCTTCAGACAAGGCAGCTCCCCGTCCAGATTGAGGCAATCGTTATCCTTTGAGATGATTGTACACTCCTTGAGCTTTATTACCTCCAGATTCGGCTGATACTTCAACCTGCCCCTGGCAAGCGCCAGAAGGTTCATCCATCTTCTGATCCTGGTTTTGTTGTGAAGAATAAGTATCTCCATCTAGCCGTCCGCCATATGGGAATCCGGATAGATCCTCATTCCGCCTCCGGCCATTCCAGTATTCAATATTGAGATAAACTCGGTGTTGTACTCCTTCTCTGTCCCGTTGATCTTCAGAACATAGTCCTTGATATTGCGGTACGCCATTATCTTGGGCGCTTCCTTGAGGTACGATCCTCCGTCCTCCTTGAAAGCTTTAACAAGATCTGCTCCGAATCCATATGTTGCGATGAGCATGAAAGAATAGGTGTCGTTGATCCTTCCGCAGTCCACTCTGATATCCGAGCCGCTAAGGATGTGGTCCAGAACAACCGAATCTGGGCATTTCTTCCCGTAGATGGACATGGCAGCATCGTTCCCAGAACCATAGGGAAGGAGAGCGAGCCTCACGTCTTTCCCGTGAAGGGATGTGATGGCTTCATTCATGGTACCGTCACCGCCTGCAGCGACTATGGTGGAGCAGGTCTCGGCGAGTTCCTGGCAAATGATCTTCGTGTGTCCTGCATACTCTGACTCACGGTATTCGTATTCCACGTTTTTAGAATCCATCAATTCGAGAAACGCTTTCATCCTGTCTTTGCACTTACCGCTCCCTGCGACGGGATTGAAGACAATGCCTATCATCTAAGTGAGGCAATGATGTTGGCACTATAATAAAGGACCTTATAAAAACGGTATCAACACCTTTATAAGAGACACCCATTTGTTCGCTCAACGGACGTGCGTAGACAATGACCGGATTCGCAGACCTGGGCATCAACAAAAAACTCCTCAAGGCCGTAGAGGAGGCGGGATGGTCTAAACCGACTCCCATACAGCAGCAATCTATACCTGCAGGCCTGGAAGGAAAAGATCTGTTCGGCGAAGCACAGACTGGTACCGGGAAGACCGGAGCCTATTCTCTTATCGTCCTCGGAAGGACGAAATCCGGCATGGAAAAACCTTCAACAGTCGTTCTGGCGCCAACAAGAGAACTTGCGGACCAGGTATCGAAGGAGATGAAAAATCTCGCAAGATACACAAAGCATGTGATCACCGCAATCTATGGCGGAGCGTCATACAGAAAACAGATCGATGTCCTGGAGAACGGATGCGATGTCGTAGTCGGAACTCCTGGAAGGATTCTCGACCTCCACGGAAAAGGCATACTGGACCTCAGTCAGATAAAGGAACTGGTGCTCGACGAGGCGGACAGGATGCTGGACATGGGATTCATAGAGGATATCGAGAACTTAATATCTCTCACTCCGAAGACCAGACAGACCCTCATGTTCTCTGCCACGCTCAATGATGAGATATACGCAATCGCAGGAAAATCCATGAAGGAACCTGTGGAAATCTCCGTATCTCACGATGCGATCGTGACAGATCTGGTGAAGCAGTATTACATCGAGACTCCCAGGAACAAGAAGGTCGACATCCTCAGAGAAATAATGGCCAACGGGAATCCGAAGATGCTTGTATTCTGTTCCACGAAGATCATGGTCGATGACCTCTACGATGGTTTCAGCAAGGAAGGCATGAAGATCGGTGCCATCCATGGAGATATGCCCCAGCTGAGAAGGGAGAAGACCATCAAAGGGTTCAAGAACAATAGGATGAAAATACTCGTTGCCACCGATGTAGCCGCCAGAGGCCTTGACATCGACGATATTGAATGCGTAGTGAACTATGACGCACCCATAGATCCGGAGACATATACGCATCGCATAGGCCGTGCAGGACGTGCAGGAAGGACAGGTGTATCCATCACCTTCATCTCCAACAGGGAGGACCGCAGGATCCCTGCTTATGAGGAATTCATGGGCAGAAAGGTGGAGAGGGTCACCAGGAAACAGATCCCCCATCTGAGGATAGACAACCCTGAACTGAAGGCGCTTCATGCTGACGAAGTCGTCAAGGAACAGCCTGCAGTCTCCCACAAAAAGAAGATTGATGCGACCATCAGGAAGGATGTTATCATCAAGGCAGACATGGTCGTCCTGTCGCTTGACATCGGAAAGAACGAGGGACTGAACCGTACAGACATTGTTTCCTACATTTCAGGCTCTGCCGGTATCAAAGAGGATGAGATTGGACGCATCGGGTTGTCGACGAAAACATCATTCATCGAAGTTCCCTCGGACAGGGCTGACGACGTCATCAGAGCGGTCAACGGGACCAGATTCAACGGCAAGAAGGTAAGGGCATCCTATGCACCCCAAAAGGAGAGGTGCAAGGACAAACTAGCCAAGAAGAACTGAACCATATGGCCCGAGTTGGCCCCCTTATATATTATATATAAAAAGGAAATTCCCAGACCTAGAAAAGAAATGGGTTGTCTGTGTCAGTCGCAGGCAGTTGTTTCAGATCAGTGATTGAAATGATCTCAGATTTCACAGAAATAGGCATACCGGAAGATATCGCAAAAGCAATGATCGACATGGGATGGTCCGAGCCGACCCCCATCCAGGTCAGCGCAATTCCAATGGGTCTCGAGGGCTTCGACATGTTCGCCCAGGCACAGACCGGAACCGGAAAGACCGGAGCCTACGGATCCATCGTATTGGGTACAATACCCGCTCAGAAGAAAGTCCCCTCCGCAATCGTCCTCGTTCCTACAAGGGAGCTGGCGAACCAGGTCGCAGGAGAACTCACAAAGTTGTCGAAGTACACCGGACACGTCATAATTCCCATCTACGGAGGAGCGAGCATCGAAGGACAGATCAAGAAGCTCCAGCAGGGATGCGATGTTGTAGCTGGAACCCCTGGACGTGTAAGAGACATGGTCAACAGGGGAATCCTGAACCTCTCCGAGATCACCACCATGGTCCTGGATGAGGCCGACAGGATGCTGGACATGGGATTCATAGAGGATATCGAGTACATCCTCAAGGCCATGCCCTCCAAGAGGCACACGCTTCTGTTCTCCGCCACCATGCAGGAGAACGTCAAGCAGCTCGCATACGACTACATGACCATGCCCAAGGAGATTTCTGTCTCTCAGGACGAAGTAGTTCTGGACAACATCAAACAGTACTACATCTCCGTCGGAAGAAGGAACAAGTCTTGGGCATTGTGCAGAATCCTGGACATCGATAAGCCCAAGGCACTGATCTTCTGTCAGACCAAGAAGATGGTCGATGTCCTTGAAGAGAGGCTTAAGGAACTGGACTACAAGATCGAGGCCATCCACGGGGACATGCCCCAGTTCAAGAGGGAGAAGGTCCTGAAGGACTTCAAGGGAGAGGGCGTGGACGTCCTCATCGCCACAGATGTCGCCGCAAGAGGACTGGACATCGATGACATCACCTACGTTATCAACTACGACATGCCTGATGACATCGACACCTACATCCACCGTATCGGAAGGACCGGAAGGGCTGGTAAAGAGGGAACCGCAGTATCCTTCGTCACATCCGAGGAGAAGCACCTTGTAAGGGAATTCGAGATGCGTACCGGAATGGACATCCAGAAGAGGGACGTTCCTGAGGCAGAGGAAGGCACCAAGGACACTATCAAGAAGGTCGTGGACTACGACCAGATCTCAGATGTCTTCGGAATGTGCAAGTTCGAGGTCAACCTCGGAAAGAAGGACGGATTCAAGAAGGTCAGCCTGGCGGACTTCATCATCCGCAACGCAAGGCTCAGGGACGTCGCCATCGGAAAGATCGAGATCGGAGACGATTCCTCGATCGTTGAGGTCCACAAGGACTTCGGGAACAGGATGACCATGGACCTGACGAAGGCCAAGTTCAAGTCCAAAAGGATTACCGTCCGCGTCATCCAGGATTGAATATCATTACCGGTGCCTCGGCACCGGAATTTCTAACCATGGACCCCCAATTGGCCTGCTTGGCCATAGACAGAATTCTCGACCATTTCGAGATGAGTGACTTCGAAGGGATAGGTTACGACGGCTCCACTCCGTACCAGATACTGATATCGACCATATTGTCGCAGCAGACCACTGAGAGGAACTGCAGGATAGCTTCCCAGAAGCTGTTCTCGGAATGCCACGACCCCATTGATATTTACAACACCCCTTCAGAGAGGATCGAGGAGCTAGTGTTCTCCTCGGGATACTACAGACAGAAGACCAGGTGCATCAAGAACGTAACAGCCATGATTATCGAGGAATTCTCAGGAGAGGTCCCCGACAATGCTGACGACCTTATGAAGCTACCTGGTGTTGGGAAGAAGACCGCCGCATGCGTGATGAGATATGGTTTCGGCAGACCAGCAGTCATAGTGGATACGCATATCAACCGTGTATCACAACGTATCGGGATATCCTGTTCAAAGAAACCGGAGGACACTCAGAAAGCGATAATGTACACCGTCCCGGAGGACAGATGGGATGATCTCGATATCGCTTTCATAACCCTCGGAAGGACCTTCTGCCGTCCCAAGAACCCTGACTGTGAAGGTTGCCCGGTCGCTGACCTATGCCATCACAACAACGGCTGCGGGATCTGAATCCGTTCTTTCAGAAATCGTCGAGCCTGATTACTTTAGGGCTCTTCTTCAGATAGGATTCCTGATTACCCTGCTGTACCGTATCGCCTTCTTTGAGATGTCCAAGAAGCAACGGCGAGTTGACATCGTGCAGAGAGTGATTGTCGAACGCCTTCATCGGATTGGTGTTAGCATAACAATACCTGCATCCGTTCAAGCATGTATCGTACCATCCTATGTCCCTGCTCTCGATGCAATGGCATCCCTTCCTCATGCCTCTGTGCTTCAGATCCCTGAATACTACTCCGTTGGCCTTTCCCAGCGCTCCCAGGGTCATACAGCCTGACTTCCTTACTCCAAATTCGGAATAATCCGTGTCTGTGCCGCAGGACTGTATAATCAGCCCGTTCTCCGAAGCTATCCTGCCAAGTCCTTCGGCGATCCTCCTCTTATCGCCGTCCGTGATGGGGATGATCTCGGGCATGTTGAATTGCAGCTTGTCATACATCTCGACGAAACTGAATACACACCTGTCCACATAGGGTGCTATCTCCTTGGCCATGTAGGAGACTATCGACAAATGGGAATCCACGGTATATCTGTCGGTGAGAAGTACCGGGTCGTATCTCCACACCAGCCTCTCCTTCCCTACCATTGATGAGAGCCTCTTCAGAGTGGCAATACTATCATCGATCGAGGGCACACCGGGCTCTACATCCTTTCCATAGGCCGTGATGGTGTAGAAGAAGTATGTGTTGAAGCGATCGGTTATCTTATGCAGATCGTCCAGGATAGGTTCGTAGTTCTTCGAGCAGAATACGACGCAATCCACCTTATCCGGAGTCAGTTCGTAACGGGTCACCTTATCGGGGAACATGGGATTGCGTGAGAGGACATACCCTTCCTCGAACCTTCTCAGGAGCCATGGCGTGAAGTATTGGACAGTGTCTGTTCTTCCGCCTGTGTTGATTATCATGATAGATGCCGGGGTCTCCCCCGGCTGAATTGTTTCACTGCTCGATCAGTACGAGCACGTCGCCGATCTGAATAGTCTCGACGGATTTGCCTTCGAGCATCAGAGCCTTCTCGAGCTGGAAGAACTCGGCGGGGACGGTCAAGGTCTCTCCGTCCGCCTCGATCTCCAATGCCCCCGATGCAAGCCTGGAAGCCGCATCCTTGACATCCATCGCCGCAACTGCGGAAACGATGGCCTTAGCCTGTCCCTTGTATGCAGGTCCGAGCTTGGCATGCACAGGCTTGACGCCTATGACTTCCTCTGTCAGCTTTGCTTCGGCCTCCACCTTGACCTCCTTGGCCTTGGTGGTGTCCTTAAGATCCTGCACCGAAGACTCCAGGAACTTCAGGTCCTTTCCGACGAACTCGATCATGCTGAGCTCCTGGTTGAGAGGGATCTTCTTCTCTCCCTTCCATGCACGGATCTGTGCGATGACCTCTGCCAGTTTCTCTCCTTCCATCTCGGCCTGCTCATCGATGAAGATGGGTTTGGGCCAGCAGGTGAGGTGTATGGACTTTCCGCCGTCGATCTGCTTCAGATGGGACTGGTAGACCTCTTCAGAGATGTGCGGCATCATGGGGGCCAGGAGCTTCATGCTTCCAAGCAGAACGTTGTAGATCGTGTACCTGACAGCATCGTCATCCCTTCCCTTGACCATCTCGATGTAATTGTCTGCGAGCTCGTGCCAAATGAAGTCCTCGAGGACCCTCATTGCCTTGTCGAACTCATAGACCTCCATTGAGTCTGTTACTTCCTTCACGGTCTTGGAGTACTTGCTGATGATCCACCTGTCGGAGAGCCTCAGCGAGTCACACTTCTCCGGCACGTCGTGGATGAACTTGGATGCGAACTGACCGATGTTATAGACCTTGTTGCAGATCTTGCTTCCGCGGATGACATCCTTCTCTCTGAACGCGGTATCCATTCCAAGCGAGCATGTGGTGACGTAGTACCTGAGCGCGTCCGCACCATACTTCTGCAGGATCGGGATGGGATCGATGACATTACCGATCGATGAGTGCATCGGGGTTCCGTCAGGAGCCATGATGAATCCGTGGATCATGATGTTCTCCCAGGGGATGGAATCCTTGATCTGGTCCGCCCTGAGGATCGAATAGAATGCCCATGTCCTGATGATATCGTGGGACTGGGGCCTGAGTGACATGGGGAACAGCTTCTTGTGGAGCTCCTCGTCCCTTCCCCAGAACGTGTTGTACAAGGATGATCCGGATGAATCCATCCATGTGTCGAACACATCGGTGCATCCGATCATCTTTCCGCCGCACTTGGGGCACTTGTCAACGGGTGCCGCATCCAGCGTGGGGTCGCAGTAGCACATCTCCTCTGTTGCACATACGGCATGTCCGCACTTCTCGCACTCCCAAACAGGGATGGGTGTAGCGAAGATACGCTGTCTGCTGAGGACCCAATCCCAGCTGAGGGAGTTGGTCCAGTCCTGGAGCCTGACCTTCATGAATTCGGGGAACCAATTGATCTCTTCCGCCCTCTTGAGGATCTGCTCCTTGAAATCGGTGGTCTTGAGGAACCACTGGGGGACCTGAAGGAACTCGATGGGCGTGTGGCATCTCCAGCAGATGGAGACCTGCTGAGGGTTGTCCTCCTGCTTGACCATGAATCCCTGGTCCTTGAGGTCCTGGATGGCGGCGTCCCTTGCCTCGAGTACGGGCATTCCGCAGTACTTTCCTGCAAGCTCGGTCATCTTACCCTGCTCGTCGATTCCCTTCTCCATCTCGAACTTGTACTTCATCGTCCACTCGAGATCGTCCTTGTCGCCGATGGTACAGATCATGACATTTCCTGTTCCGTAATCCATCTTGACCTTGGGGTCGGAGATAATCTTGACCTTCCTTCCGAAGAGGGGTGTGACCAGTTCCTTTCCTACCAGCTTCGCCTTCTCCTTATCGTCAGGATGGACGGCCACGGCCTTACAGGTACAGAGCAGCTCAGGCCTGGTTGTGGCGATGAGCATGTACTCGTCCTTGTTGTCTGCGAAGTAGAACTTGATGTAATTCAGCTTGTTAACGTTGTCCCTGTACTCGACCTCAGCATCCGCCAGAGCGGTCATACAGCTGGGGCACCAGTTGACAGGGAAGTTAGCCTTGTAGACCAGTCCCCTCTTGAACAGGTTGATGAACGACAGCTGCGTTATCCTCCTGTAGTAGGGGGCGTCGGTCTGGTAGTAGATGCTGGGATCCATGGATTCTCCGAGCATCTCGTAATCGTGCGTCATCTGCTCGATGAAGCCGTTGGCGAACTCCTCGCACAACCTTCTGTACTCCTGCCTGGGAGTGTCGAGCTTGTTTATTCCGTGCTTCTTCTCCACCTTGACCTCGATAGGCGTTCCGTTGACGTCGAAACAGAGAGGGAAGAAAACGTTGAATCCGTTCATCCTCTTGTAACGGGCGGCGAAATCGATCATGGAGTATCCGGTAGCGTGTCCGAGATGGAGCGGTCCGGATGTGTATCTGGGTGGGCAGTCAATACTGAAGACAGGCTTATCTGATTTGGGATCGAAGCGGTAGTGCTTGTCATCCCTCCACATCTCCTGCCAGCGTTTCTCGATAGAAGCTGAATCATATGCCATGGCTAACAGGCGTGAGTAAAGCCCGCTCTTATATAATATGCGCGCGGGTATGAACATCGGGTGAAATCAGGAATTTGCCCTCTTCCAATCCTTCTTGGACAGTATGGATACCACCGTGATGACCTCTCCCAGAAATGGGTTAGAGAACACCCCTCTGTGATGAAATCTGAACCCGCATTTCTCCTGAACACGTGCTGACTGGGGATTCCGTTCGGCTGTTTGACACCAGATGTTCTGCACGCCTTCCACCTCAAATGCATAGCGTATGGCTTCCATAGAGGCCTCGGTCGCGAATCCCTGATTCCAATACCTCTGTCCGACCCAATAGCCTAACTCAACATCATTGGGACCGCTCCTCAGTATCTGCGGCTTCCTGCTGAGCTCCACACAGCCTACGGGCCTGTTGGATGCCCTTGACACGATGCAAAATACAAGCGGTTTTGAAAATACCGTATCGATGATGGCTGCACTCTCGTCCACTGATTCGTGAGGCTTCCATCCCGCCAACAGTCCTATAGCAGGATCACTGGCAAGGCTGAATAGGTCAGAGGCATCAGACTGTATCCAAGGCCTCAGAAGCAGACGCGGGGTCGACAGTTCCATAAGACAATTAACGAACTGCAGTCAAAAATAAAGGGGTTTCCCCTCCGGCTGGGGAGGGGTATGATAGTTTCAGGCTTTTCTCCTGTTGCGGAAAGAGACCTTGGATTCCTTCATGTCAACAACGGCCGCTTCCAGCTTCTTGATGAGATCGGACATGGTCTTGGTCAGGTCGTACCCGACTTCTTTCATCATCAGACCAGTACCGTTGATGTACAGCCTCGCGGTGATGCTGTACTTGGGGTTGCCTCCGACCTCGTTGTACCTCGAGACATGGATGTTGAGGGATTCCGGCTTGTATATCTTGGATACCTTCGAAATCATGTTCTCGATGTCTTCATAGATGGCGTCGGTGTACTCCTTCTCGTTGTCATCCAATCCGCTTATCTGGACGAACACCATGTCCCTCTCTCTGCATGCGGAGATCAGTTCGAGCACATCGTACTCGGTGATGACACCGACCAGGTTGTTGCTCTCGATAACAGGAAGGGTCGAGAATCCATTCTCCACCATGATGGAGACGGCTTCTGCCACGTCAGCATCCCATTCCACGGTCTTCGCGGAAGTGGTCGCAATGGACTCGACGGTGATCTGGGATCTCGAGCTCTTCGAAAGGTCCCCGATGGTCTTGTTGTCCTTCTTCCAGTTGTTATCGATGATCTCCCTCATTCCCACGACTCCGACCACACGGTCGGTCTCGTCGACTACAGGAAGGGTCCTTATGTCCTCCCTTATCATCAGATCGAGCGCATCGTCCATCAGATCGTGGACCTTGACTGCCTCGACAGGGTTGGTCATGATCTCCCAGACCTTGATCTCCTTCAGGGCTTTGATGTCCCTTACGATATCGATGATCTTGTTCCTCATGACCACTCCGACGATCTTCTTGCCGTTCAGTATAGGGATCTGCCTGCAGTTGTTCGATATGAACATCTCGGCGATCTTGGTGATCTCCAGATCCAAAGTTGCGGTCTGGATGCTACGAATAAGGTTCTTGACCTTTGCATCCAAAGTGACGCTCTTCTTCCTGAGGATCGCCGAATATGTCACAACTCCTACGTATGATCCGTTCTCAAGCACCGGGAGGTCCTGGTACTTTGACTCTTTCATGACCGCCAAGGCGTTGGCGATGGTAGAGTCGGAATCGATGGTCGGAAAATCTGTGGACATAATCTTCTCGACGGAAATGCCGTCGATCTGTGATCTCAGCATGGATAGCTTCTTCAGATCTTCTAGGTCCTTTACACCCATTTTTACACCTCGTATAATGAATCTGATTATACCAGATATAAAACCCACTTGTTAGTAGTTCACAAAAACCGTTTTTACTGGACAACTCATTATATATGTTGTTAAGAACAAGACCGGGACCTCTCGATCCCGGTAAATGTTTTATATCAGAGCTCTGCGAAGGGCTTCCCAGCCAAGAGCGCATCGATGATCGCTGGCGCCTCGGATGCTGGAATGCGCTTCTGCTCGGTGGTGTCCCTGTCCCTGATGGTCACGGTGCCATCCTGGAGCGAGTCATAATCCACGGTTATGCACCAAGGTGTTCCGACCTCATCCATACGGGCGTACCTCTTACCGATGGTACCGGAACCGTCGTAGTATGCCTCGACCCTGCTGGTGTGGACCTTGTCATAGATGTCCTTCGCCATGGTGTCCAGGCCGTCCTTCTCCATCAGAGGGAAGACTCCGACCTTGATAGGGGCCACTGCAGGAGCGAGCCTCAGGACGACGTAGTCCTTTTCCTTGTCGTAGGAGTAGGCATGCTCCAACACGGAGTAGAAGATCCTGTCAAGACCGTGGGAAGGTTCGATGACATGGGGTATGACCCTTTCTCCCGATACCTTCTCCTTCCTCTTGACGACCTCGAAGAACTCGCTTCCCAGCTCGATCTCCTCTCCGTCCACTGTGACCTTGAGCTTTCCGTCCACGATAGCAGATGGCGGAAGGGCACTGATCGCATCGGATATTGCCTTGGCCTTACCCTTGTATGTCGGACCCAATGCCTTGCTGTTGGGGTTGATCCTCTCCACCTCGGTCTCCCTCGGCTCATCGTACTTCTTGAAGTGCGTGAGGTCCTGACCGGAGAACTGTGCGTGCCTGGAGAGATCCCAGTTTCCTCTGTCGGCGATACCGACTATCTCGGTCCATCCGTAGGACAGAAGGACCTCTGCATCCCAGCAATCGGCAGCATAGTGGGCCATCTCATCCTTCTCGTGCTCCCTGAACCTGAGCCTCTTCTCATCGATTCCCAGCGACAGGAGGAGCTGCTTGGTGGTGTAAACGAAGTATGCGAGTACGCGGTTCGCGATGACACCTTTCTCCACCGCTTCCTTGACGGTCATCGTCGTGAGCTCGAGGGTGGTGTTGGGGATAAGGTCGAGCATACCGTTCTCGATATCAGGGAACCTCACCCAATCCTTGTCGTCGGGATCTACGAAGAGCTCGACTTCCATCTGGTTGAACTCCCTCATACGGATCATTCCCTGCCTGGGAGCGATCTCGTTCCTGTAGCTCCTTCCGGTCTGGATGACGCCCATGGGGAGCTTATCCCTGTTGTAACGGTACAGATTAGCGTAGTTCACGAAGATACCCTGAGCGGTCTCGGGCCTCATGTATCCCACACGGGCGTTGCCAGGACCGATATTGGTCCTGAACATGAGGTTGAACTCCTCGACGGGACCGAGGTCGCCGCCGCAGTCAGGACACTTGATCTTGTGCTCGACAAATGCCTCCTCCAACTGTTTAGGGGTGAGGACGTCGGGGTTGTCATAGAACTCCTTGACAAGATGGTCCGCCCTGAACGGAGCTTGACATTTGCTGCAATATGTTATGAGATCTGCGAAGTTGTCCAGATGTCCGGAGGCCTTGAAAACCTCTCTGGGGTTGACCGTCTCGGAATCGATCTCTACGAATCCCTCGCGGCCCTTGTAAATGGATCTCCACATCTCGACTATGTTGTTCTTGAGAGCACATCCAAGAGGCCCGTAGTCGTACATGCCGGCTACCCCTCCGTACATCTCGAAGGAGGGCCAGATGAAGCCTCTGCGCTTAATCACTGATGCAAGATCGTTGCTGCTGTTATCTGCCACGAGATCACTTCAGGAGCGCTTTGAGCACATCGACATCGTAGATCATTCCGACGAGCTCATCCTTCGTGCCGTGCACGGGAATCTGTCCGAAATCGTGGTTGAGCATGATCTTGGCGACCTCTGAGAGCGGAGTCTTCTTGAAGATCGTGAGAGGCTCTGTGACCATGAAGTCCTTGACCTTCCTGTCATCCTCGAGGTACCTGTCCGTCGCCGCATAGAAAAGCGGAAGGACGTTCCTGTACCCTGCAAGGTTTCCATCGTCGATGATTCCCAGGGCCTTCATGGCATCAGCGTCCTTGACCTGATCGTCGAAGAGATCACGGTCCGTTATGATTCCTACGAGTTCTCCGTGGTCGTCCAAAACGGGTAAGGCCGTAACGTCGCTAATTCTCATGGCCGGAATCGTATAGGTCAGAGGCTCGTCCTCATAGGCTGTGACGCATGTTGTGTTGATAGCATCCTCAGCCGTGAGTGTTGTCTTGATGTCCCTGACGATTTTGAGGAGATCGGTAGGTGTGATGATACCTACAAGTTTTCCATCCTCCACAACTGGAAGTCTGTGGATCCTCTTCTTGTAGAAGATCTCCGCCGCTTCCTCGATGGTGACATCGGGAGAGATGGTCATTATCTCCTTCTTCATGATTAACGAGAGCTGATCCTCCTCGAATTTGCGGAAGATGTCCCTCCTGGACACAATTCCCACAAGCTGTCCGTCGGATGAACGGACAACCGGGAGTCCGGTCAGTTTGTTCCTGACCATCATGTTGATCGCATCATTACGTGTTCCGGGGACCTCGCACACGATGGGTGCGGGGACCATGATATCTGCTACGGTCTTACTCATTCAGTTTGCCTCCGGGCTTCTGACGACCATGACTGGGCAGCTGGCTGCTCTAACGACCCTTTCTGCGACGCTTCCCATAAGGAGCTTCGACATTCCGGACCTTCCCAGAGTACCCATGACAATAAGGTCGTAGTTGGGGGATTCCTCGAGGATCACCTTGACGGGTGTTCCTTCCTTGATGGCCACTTCAACTTCCACACCCTTGTTTGCTGCGTACTTGGTAACGAAATCCACAGCGTCCTTACCTTCCTTTTCCAAGGTCTTGTAGACGTTCATCACCGCTGTGTCCATAGGCATGTTTGTAAGAACAGTCTGGTCCAGAACATAAAGGGCTGTAACCTTAGCTTCCGTTATCTTTGCCAGCTCAATTGCCTGCTTGATCGCTGGCTTTGTGTATTCGCTTCCGTCTGTTGGTACCAGGATCTTTTTGAATGCCATTTCAACACACTCCTCGATTCAATTTGATACGGAACGGGGCCTTCGCCATTTCCTCATCCTTTTCCCTCTGCGGAACCACTGTGAGGTAATGCTCCTGTATCTCGCCCTCCATCCTTCTATTGCGATTTAATAACTTGCTCGATACACCAGACAGAGCATTCCACGTTGAGCTTGGGTCTCCTCCCTGTTTTGATACCAGCGATGAAAGGGCCGATGCCTCGCTTATGAGGTCTGGTTCGCACAGCATCCCATTGTCGGTACCGAGCATCACATCCGCTCCACTATTGAGCATCCTGACGACAGGAGCCTCCTTTCCGAAGTATGCGTTGGAGGTCGGACATACAGCTATAGGGACTTCGGCCTCTGCGCATTTGGCCATGTCGCCGTCCGTCGCCTCGCACATGTGGACTACAAATGCGGGATCCAGCGAAAGCACCTCATCGATATCCTCGCGGACCCTCTCGCTGACATGTATGGCGAATATCTTCCTTGCCCTGCGGACCTCATCCGCGATTGACTCCAAATAGCCCTTATCGATATCCGAAATGCTCGATACCCCTATGCCGTCGGCCACCGAAAGGATGTCATGGATCTCCTCGGGATCGTATTCTGCAGATATCGGACGCCCCAGGATGACGGCATCTTTGCTGCACGAGCGAAGTACTCTGCACCCTTCCGCGCCGCCCTCTCTGAAGTCGATGAAGGCTGCAGAACCGAAAGATGCGGATGCCCTGTCAAAACGGGCCATGTTCTCCTTGAGCGTGCTCTCGTCCAAGCCTGCCAAGTATCTGTGCTTCAGACCGTTCGGAGGCGCCACCAAATCCTCTAGGCTCAACCCTCTCGGAACCTTTAGACCGTAATCACCGCAATGCGTGTGAGCATTCACCATGTCCCTGATGAACACTGCCGAGAAATCGCATCTGTCCAGCAATGAATCGTCGATACTGACCTTCCCATCGGCACATACCACGGTACACGGCTCCAGGGAACCGTGATCGACGATATACCCTCCTGCAATGAAATCATCGGACCTGCCGGTGAGCGTCATAGGACGTCATCATCCGCCACGGATAAAAACACACGTCCGCTCATGCCCAATAGGGTTTCTTCACGAACTTGTAGGCCATCATCGTAGCCGTGGTGGCCTCTCCGCAGGCAGTGGTGATCTGCTTGTATTTGCCCTCGTAGGATACGACATCTCCGCATGCATAGATTCCTGGACGGTTGGTGGACATATCGAAATCCACTTTGACGAGACCGTCATCGGTGAGTTCGATACCCCATTTCTTAAGGTCGTCCAGATCTGCAGAGATTCCGATGTTGATAACGACCAGATCTGCAGGGACCGTCTTTTCCTCCTCTCCGATGGTGAGAGTCACGGACTCCACTTTATCGGTACCGTTTATGGACTTGAGGTTGGCGTTCATGATGGCGGTAACATCGCTCTTCTCCAGTTCCCTCACGGTGGATTCGTCCGCCCTGAATTCCGCCCTGCGGTGCACCAGCGTGGTGTCTGCAACCTGCACTGCGATCATTGCCATGTCGATTGCGCTGTTTCCGCCTCCGAACATCACGACCTTCTTGCCTACGAGCTCCTCTTTCCTGGGGAGTATGTACGTCACTCCCTTTCCGGCCAATTCCTCCTCTCCGGGACATCCCATCTTCTTGGGCTTGAAGCTTCCCATTCCGATTGCGATTATCACCGATTTGGCATGATAGGTCTCTTTGGAAGAAACGACTACAAGCTCCTCCTCCCCGTTGTTGATCTCCTCGACCTTCTCCATCTCCTTGATATCGCATCCCATGGACTCCGCCTGGGCATAGAGCTTGTCAGAGAGCTTCCTGGCCTGAATGGTCTCGAAGCCGGGATAGTTGTGGATTCCCTTCTCAGGGTACAGGCTGACCAGCTGTCCACCCACGCGTCCTGAGTCGAGAAGAAGTGTTGTCATTCCTTTGGATCTAGCATATATTCCTGCCGTTAGCCCCGCGGGGCCCGCTCCTATGATGACAACGTCGTAGTTCATTGGTCGCCTCTATCAAAATAACCGTATAAAATGGGATAGGTTACATTTTTGGACACTGTAGCCAATGATGTTGAACATGCTGTTTATCTATCTCGAAGTAGATTACAATCCATTGGGGGAAAACCATGGACCAAATCGAGCTCTATTCCGAGAAACTCATGAACCTGATCCTAGACACATTGGATGAGGTCATAGTCATACATGATGCGGACCACAACATTCTGTGGATGAACCATGCGGGAGAGAAAGCATTCGGTATCAATGTCGACAAGGCACTGGAGATGAAATGCCACCAGCTTTTCAAGAATTCCCTGCCATGCTCAGACTGCGATGCGGGTACGGTGGTAATCGGCGAACCGACCAATCCCATACGCAGGAAGGTCATACCTACGACCGGGATCACGGTCGAATGCAGGACCGTCCCTTACTTCAAGGACGGCAAGATGGAACTGGTCATCCAATGCCTCCGCCCCCTCAAGAAAGAAGAGTGAGTTCAGATGATAACCATTCCCGAGCCAGTAGCCAAGATGATTAAGCACCCTGACACCCATAAGGTGCTCACCACAGTTACCCCAGACGGAAAACCCCATGCTATAGTCTGTGCAAGCCTATCCATGCTCGGGGACGACACGATCCTGGTAGCAGAGGTGTTCATGCACAGGACATGCGACAACCTCAAGAACAATCCTAACGTGGAGATCCTTGTATGGCAGGGCAGGAACGGATACTCGCTTAAAGCGGTGACCACAGGAAGGATCATCGAAGGTCCCGCCTTCGACAAGATGACGGTAATCATGGAGAAATACAACCTCACACCCACAGCGGTGTGGGAGTTCAAAGTCCTCGAGATATGGGACGAAAGCGCGACGAACTTCGCTGGAAGCCAAGTGGCCTGACCATGGAACCGAGACAACATAAGAAACTGTCCGAGATACTGTTCGTCATCGGCGGTATATGCGCCGTCATCGGATTGGTGCTGATATTCGGGTTCGGTATGAGAACAGCGGGTGCCGTGGTCCTGATCATTGGATGTGCACTATTCCTGATAGCGCTGCCAACATTTCTGCTGCTGATGATGTACACTACCGCTTATCAGAAAAAATAAAGGTTTTCGGGGTCTCGGCCCCGTATTTTTTTCAGTATTTCGATCTGTCACGCTCTACTGCAGGTTTGTGCTTGCTGAAGCAGTCCCTGCAATAGACCGGTCTCCCGTTCGTAGGTTTGAACGGTACCTCGCACTCCTTACCACAGTCAGAACATGTGGCTTTGAAGAATTCTCTGGGTTTCTCCCTGTCACGTGTATATCCGCCATATGCCATTCGAATCACGTCCGCATCTTCGATGCATTGCGGGATGTATGTACTAACATGTATATGAAAGTCTAAGAAAACGAACTTTAAACTTGTAGAAATGAAAAAGATGATTGCCGGGAGGGCCCCGGCTTTGAGATGAATCAGATATCCCTTGTATTCAGGGCCTTCTTGAGCACCTCGACTTCCTCATCAGAGAGTGTGATGCCCTTACCCATCTTACTGTGATCAGGGGACCATTCCCTGATGTCGTACTTGGGTTCTCTTCCATTCCAGCTGATAAGGTTCAATTCTTTGGTCCATCCTTTGGAGGACTCGGAAAGAACTGCGATGTTCTCTGTGACTTCGTAGCTAAAATCAACCATGTTGATCAACTGTCACCCGTATTTCATTGTTATATATAAAATAAAAAGTACGCGCGTAATAAAGGAATCAGTTACCAACAGTACTTAAAACCCATCCAGATGGATGTATACACATTTGCCCACTTAGGGCGCCTCAGAATAGCATAGGCACCTCTCATCAGCAGCAGCGAACTGCTTTTACGGAAAGGAACGACAGCGTCATCAAATTCCGATTGATTCCACTCTTTGAAAGTGTTGTATGCCTTCATGTAATGCGGATCGAACATTATGCTCTTCCTGACCCATTTCTGATATCCCGACAGGTCGCCCCTGGCGATGCCTTCCGCCGCTTTCCTTCCGGATAACAGCGCCACGCCGATCCCGCCGTAGCACAGAGGGTTGGCCAGAAGCGCCGCATCCCCTACTATGCAACAGTTTCCGTTCACCACATGCCTGTTGGTACCTGTTACGATGAAACGGATTCCACGCTCCGAATAATCTTGCAGATCGTCGGTACCCTGGATGTACCCTATGGACCTAAGCCCGTCCTTCGAAGGGAAATCCCACCTATATGAACCGGAATACCGAGGCGATACGGTGAAACGGATCTCGGATATTTCTGAATCCCCTTCGACCAAATTGTTCACCGCAGCCATCTTGACCTCGGGCCCGTATCCGAAAAGATTCTTCCTAACAACAGAGAAGGCACCGTCCGCACCTACAAGGAACTTACACCGGTACTGCTGACCCTCGGTTTCTACGATATAGCCCCCGTCCGTCTCTTTAACGGCCCTAACAGAGCCTCTGACGATGTTCGCACCGCCTATGCTGCTCATCGCCCTCAGAAGCGCTACACGATCGATTATTGCGCCTTTGGAACGGACACGTATGTCAACGTCCCCGCATGTTATCACAGCGGAATCTATCTCCCTGATCGCACAATCTCTACCTATGCCGGAAAGACGGACCATCCTGTCGCTGATCGCTTCGCCGCATGTCATGTGATAATGCTCATACTGGGCACCGGACATCCTTTCAATGACGACTACGTCCTCGACGCCGAGTTCCCTGAGCCTTACGGCGGCGGACATCCCTGCCAGACCGGAGCCGATTATGAGGACGTTACAATCTGTCATCGGCCATACAATGCCTTCCCTTTATAACTTAGGAACGGTCTTTTTTCTTCATGGATTCCAAGCAGGAAATCATCGATGCCATGAACGGCGAGAATGAGGGACAGGCCCCTCCAGCACTGTTTTCCCAGACCGGGACGGTGGAACTGATGAAATCCTGCGGAGCATGCTGGCCCGATGCCAACTTCTCCGAAGAATCAATGATAAAATTGGCACTCCAGCCGTCAAAATTATTCGGTTTTGCCACTGCCAGGATACCGTTCGATCTGACTTCCGAGGCTGAAAGGCTCGGATGCTATGTTTCCCAAGGCGATGGGGGCAGACAGCCCGCAGTTACCGGTTCCCCATGGTGGAACGAAACCATCCAAGAACCTCCTGAGTTCATGCCTCCGGAAGAGTTCCTTTCGGAAGGGAGATGTTCGATGCACGTACATGTTGCTGAACGCATCTCCAGAGAGCATCCTGAACTATTCCTCACCTCGTCCCTCATCGGACCCATAGAGCTGACAGGCCACATGGTTGGTTTCGAGAATTTCATTATGGGGACGATAATGGATCCCGACATGACGTTCAAATGGATTGAGAAGATGGTCCCCTATCAATCCGAATACGCCAGAGCGCTGTCAGAAGCGTCCGATAACGTGTTCGTGATAACTGAAGGGGCAGAGGATGTCATGGATCCCGAGACATTCTCCATATTCGCTCCGTACGAAAAGACGGTGTTCGACAGCATCAGGGACTCGTTCTCTGTCGCACACGTTTGCGGTACCACAGATACAGTTGTGGATTACCTTCCTGATCTCGAACCTACGGCTGTATCTGTTGAATCGCACGGGAATCCCCAATCCGTCTTCGACCGCGTCGGTGATAGGACCATCCTGGTAGGCGGGATAAGTCCGATCGATACGATGATGCAGGGGACACCAGAAGAAGTGAGGAAGGCTGCTCTGGAAGCGGACGGTGCAGGATATTCTGTGATAATGTGCGAATGCGGAGTTCCGCCTCAGACTCCCAATGAAAACCTTGAGGCACTTGCAAGATACAGAGACTGATAACATGAATTTCGATCAAGCCATACAGGAACGCCATTCGGTTAGACTCTACACTGAAAAGAAAATCGAAGGGGATGTGCTGACATCCCTGCAGAACGAGATATCCCGCATAAACAAGGAAAGCGGCATGTCAATACGTCTTGTCCTGAATGAACCCAAGGCATTCGGAAGATTCCTTTTGAAGACCGTTGTCAAATTCAAGAATGCCGTCAACTACATGGTCATCAGAGGACCCGAATCGGACACGCTGAACCTGGATGCTGGATACTACGGTGAACAGCTTGTTCTGTATGCGCAAACCCTAGGTCTAGGGACATGCTGGGCAATGATGGCCGGAAAGAAAGAGGC
>SUST01000016.1 GCA_015063285.1 Thermoplasmata archaeon | reverse complement strand
GACGCATCCGCAATGGACTTCATGGATGCAGCAGAGGAGAACAACGCTCAGGTCTGCGGAGGATCCGCACTCATGACCACCACTCTGGAATCCCAGAGAGAGCTCGTTGAGACCATCAAAGAGATGGAGGCACCCTACAAGGCAATCTTCGGAGGAGCACCCTGCTCCAAGGAGTGGTGCGACGAGATCGGGGCCGACGGATACTCTGAGACTGCAAACGAAATCATCACTCTGGTTGACCAGCTCACCGGAAACTGAATTAACACTCCATTGGTGATAACAAATGGCAGCAACAAGATTCCTGACAGTGACGGATGTCTATGAAAGATTCCTCAAGGGAAAGAAAGTACCTGAGGCAGACTGGGATTACAAGATCATCCCCGAGACAGCCACAGCAATGAAGGAGAAGTACAAGCTGAACTTCGGAAACAAATTCATTCCCGAAGACAACGAGACAAAGAACAACCTGTTCCAGGCAGGACTGGAGATGCTGTGCACCTGCGGATTCTACTGCCAGGACCTCGGCCGTGTAATGAAGTTCACGGAAGAGGAAATCTGGGAGGGAATCAAGAGGGCACCCAAAAAGATCATCCTCGGAGAGGGAAGGGACGTCGCCAGGTTCTACCCCAGGCACGGAAACGCACCCATCAAACCCGTCATCCAGGGAGGACCTACTGGATCCCCTATCTCTGAAGACGTGTTCGTACAGATCATGCAGTCCTACGCACAGGAGGGAATCGTTGACGACCTCGTTAACGGAGTTATGACCACCGTCGAGGGCAAGCCCGCCAAATCCAAGACCCCTTACGAGATCCGTGCAACAATGCAGGAGCTCAGGGCAACAAAGGAAGCAAGAATCAGAGCCCAGAGGCCCGGACTCGGTGTCTAGGGACCCGAGACTCCTCTGTCCGAGGCAGCAAGGCTTGTCGCAGACTGCCCCAACGCCGGACACAGGATCACAGACGCTCACGAGTGCTCTCAGCTGAACGAGCTGAAGATGGATATGACTGGATTGAACATGCTTGCCGGTTGGACAATCTCAGGCGACACCATCATGATCGAGCAGATGCCTATCTTCGGAGGATACTGCGGTAACCTTGAAGAGACTGCAATCTGTGACACAGCTACAACACTCGCATCCTTCGGACTCTTCTCCGGAAACTTCCACCTTGACGGACCTATCCACATCAGATGGGGAACCACCATGGCCAGGGAGACTCTCGCAGTAGCAGGACACGCTTGTGCGGCAATCGATAACAATACTGACCTCCTTCTTGCTAACCAGTATTATCCTGTCGCCGGACCCTGCACCGAGATGGGACTGATCGAGACCGCAGCCCAGGCAATCACCGACACCGCTTCCGGAAGAGAACTCCTCTCCGGATCTGCAGTCGCAAAGGGAGTTGTCCAGGACAAGACCACCGGAATGGAAGCCCGTGTCATGGGAGAGGCAGCAGCACAGACCGCAGGAATGAAGATCCCTGAGGTCAACGACATCCTCAAGAAGTTTGTCGAGTGGTACGAGCCTCAGTACACCTGCGCAGACCTCGGAAAGACCTTCCAGGAGTGTTACGATGTCAAGACCGTCAGGCCTACCAAGGAGTACCTCGAGGTCTACGACAAGGCAATCAAGCGCATGGCAGACTGGGGATTCGAGATCACCCCCTACAACACCGGTGTGATGTACGGCGGATACGACGACCCTAAGAACTACAGATACTGAGTATCTGCACTGAAGTCCGGTATCCGGGAAACCGGATACCGGCAAACTCCTTCTTTTTTTGCTAATTTATTCTTACTAAACATCATTATTCACCTAATTCTCCTTGATATCATCAGACCTTCCAAACACTCATTTATTTAGGGATAGTCAGATACTCGTTTCAGTTACACCCTCGGAGGATTAGAATGAGGTATGGAATTGCATTAGACTTGGGTACGAGCGGATTCCGCTGTCAGGCGATAGAGCTCGATTCCAAAAAGACTGTAGCGACAGCGGTTACAGAGCGTCATCCCATTCCTGGAATGAACGTTATCGATCACGTAAATTATGCAATGGAGGTTGGAGAAGACCTAGCCAACGGATTGATGGTTACCGCGGTGAACAACCTGTTCAAGCAGTTCAACATAGATCTTTCGAAAGTAGAGGTCATTGCAGTCTGCGGCAATCCGTTTCAGCTATCCCTCTTCCAAAACATCGAGATAAGAGACCTGGCGTATGCAGGAAAGAACAAGATCAAAGCATTGGGAATCGTATCCCCGGACAGGAATGGTGCAGTCATTGAAGCTTCATCCATCGGTCTTGTCAGCATGCCCAATGCCAAAGTCATCATCCCTCCAGCCGTTACCCATGAAATCGGTGCGGATGCCATCGCAATGATGATGATGACCGACATCTTGAAGGAAAAGGAACCTTGTATCGTCGTCGATTATGGAACCAATGCTGAGATGGCTTTGGTCGTCAACGGCAACATTTTCACCGGTTCTGCAGCAGCTGGACCTGCTTTGGAAGGACAGCAGATCGAAAGAGGAATGCTTGCCGCTCCTGGTGCCCTTAGCGAAGTAATGATCACAGACAAAGGCTGGAGATGCTTCGTTCTGGACGATACCATGGCGGCACAGGAAGGAGACCTGATCGATCCCCTAACAGGAAAGGTGATCGAAGAGGGGCCAATGCACGGGAAGGCTGTCGGTATCACAGGTACCGGAGTTATAGCCGCATTATCCAACGGTATGAAGACCGGAATCATTGCAAATTCCACCATCAACACAGAGGACGGATACCTCACACTTCAAGATGGAATCAGAATCAGCTCTAAAGATGTCGAGGAAGCTGGAAAAGCAATCGGCGCTCTACGCTGCGGATTCCTGACCCTCATGGATGCAGCAGGCCTTTGGGTAGAGGATGTCAAGAAAGCATATATGTCTGGAGCATCAGGTCTGTATGTAGATCCGATTAAAGCATTGGAGATCGGAATGGTTGCACCAGGTGCAAACGACATAATCCAATTTGGAAACACTTCCATCGGAATGGCTAGGAAGATCATATTCGGAGAGATCACTCTTGAAGAATTGAGAGAATTTGCCAAGAAATTGCTCGCACAGCATGTGATGTTCGCTACATCGGAATTCTTCAAGAATCTGTATTCCGTAGAATACTCCCTCTGGTGCGGAGGTATGCCCTGGAGTGAGTACAACAACATGCTGGCCATGTACAATGTCAAACCCATCCCAGAACAGGTGGATCCTGAGAATGTCAAACACAAGCGTCTGGCGAAGAGAGATCTCCCCGACACCGAAGAATGCAAGGTCCATATCATCCAGGCAGGAACGGTTACCACAGGTAAACTGGATGGATGCATCGGATGCAAGAAGTGCACGAAAGAATGTCCCGAGAAGGCATTATCAGTGACAGAAAAGAACGGCGAGATGTGGGCTGAGATCATGACAGACAGATGCGGAGGAACCGCTTGCAAGAGATGTGAGAGGGCCTGTCCAAAATCCTGTCTGCACACACTTGAGCTCAGACCTGTGGCCTGATAAACTACAAGCCGGCGTCCATTCGCCGGCATTTATTCTTTTAAAAAATAAGGCCCGTAGGGCCTTAATAAGTTTCAATCATCCTGGTTATAATCATCACGTCTGGGGATCCCCATACGCGAAGCGATCTCTGCCAAGATATCTTTCATCTCATAAACGTCGCTTCTGACCATAGCTAGCTGAGTCTTCAGAGCAGCAATCTGCTCCTCGTTCCTATTGATCTTATCCTGGAACTCTTTGCTGACTCCGGAAGCTTTAGCGGATCTGGCCCCATCAGCTTTCAGCGCTTTGATCTTGTTGATTGTGTTTTCCCTCTTGAAACGGAGCTTGTTTGCTTCCTCGGTAAGCCTAGTCTTCTCTCCGACATCGTCATTCATATCTGCCTCAACGATCTTGCTCTCCATAACGGTGAGACGCTCGGTCATGTTCTGAACCTCTGCGTTGAGTTCATCGATATCGTCTGACTCGGGGACCTCATACCCCTCATAAGCCTTGGCAGCAATGGCATTTCTGGCGTTGGTCTCATCCATCACTGTCTTTCTGTAATCCCTTCCGACCGGTTCGAATGAAGCACCGATTGCATAGACACTGGCGTTTAGATTCCTGCTTGCTAGCGGAAGCTCCAGCCCTGCCTCTATGTACGAGTCTTCAATCTCCTTTCTGCGAGCCCCATACTGTTCTATCGTGCGGTCGATCTCCTCGATGCACTGCTTATCTTCATCAGTAAGGTCTCCCTTCTGCAGTATGGACTCCTTCTAGGAACTCAGATGGGCAGCCTGTTTTCCTAGGAAACGAATCTCCCTCTCGTACTTGCTCGATGTCATTTGCTTACCTCTATGGTTGGAATAACATACTAATATATATAGAAGTCCTTTCACAGTCATTGAATGAAATAAAACACTGGATAGACCATATAAAATGGAATAAACAGTCATTTTAAACCACCAATCTCTTATTCACTTGATGCCTTCGAAAGAATATAGCAAAGGCGAACTTTGCTCAAAGGATGCCGATGATGATATCGATCTACAGGAGAAGATCCAATTGTTTCTTGAAGATCGCTCCATAGAAACTGTGACCGGCATACGCAGGATGGGCAGAGACAACTTAGTGGAATTTGTTTCTAAATTATCAAAACGGTCCGGAATTAACTGCTCCATTTATCCAGATACTTCTGGCGACACCATATTGTTCTACCATTGGGATGGTATGGAAGAACCTGTATCTGCCATATTGGCAGATAACCTCTGTAAGGACATCCTCTATGGACAAGACCTCTGCCACCAGGTTCCTGCAGTTGTCAGGTACAATGTTATGAAAAAGAAAGATTGAAAGGGTTTCTTGCGGCATGAGCCGCAAAAAGCTCACTCGATTGCTCCGGCAGGGCACTCGTCAACGCAAGCTCCGCACTCTGTGCAGACATCAGGGTTGATGACTGCGATATCACCGACGGTGATGGCGGACGAGGGGCATGCATCTGCGCATGCACCGCATGCGACACAATCTGCTTCGATAACTTTGGGCATTTCAATAACCTCTTAACAACGTGAAGAATTATTCTTTATTTAAAACAACCGTAGTATTAACTAGAATTTTTCTCAAATTTTTAGTAAAACCTAATATTTTTCTATCATTGTATTTAAAATAATGCTATAAGAATTACAGCAATCCTAAAAATCATCCAGTTGTGATTCGAAGATCAAATCAGCACTCAAAGACTGCCATTGACATTGTTGGCCTGCGTCGACATGACAATATCTACGTATTCTTTCACCCGAATCATTTGGGTTTTAAGACAAAACTAGGAGAACTAAGAAGATGTTCATGTTCCACGACTTTAACTATCAGTTTGGTATAGCGCATATGCGGGCATCAATATGACGATCTTTAACGCGGAAGGAAAGGAAGTATTCTATTCTGTGGATCGTAGTGAATGGCGCCAATGGCTGCAGGATAATTTTGAGACCGCTGAAGACATCTGGTTCGCTATGCCCCTCAAAGATTCTGAAAAGCCCGGCATAATCTATAATGATGCGGTAGAAGAAGCATTATGCTTCGGATGGATCGACAGCATCGCAGGGTCAATTGAAGGCTTCAATCTCAGACGCTTCACTCCCAGGAGGAAAGGGAGCACTTTCTCCAGACCGAATGTTGAACGCCTGATCTGGCTTGATTCCCAGGGGATGATTCATCCCAAAGTAAGGCCTGAAGTCGAGAAACTGATCACTGCAGAATATGTATTCCCAAAGGATATTATCAGGGCGATAAAGAAGGATGAGGAGGCTTGGGAGAACTTCCAGTCATTCTCCGATTCGTACAAGAGAATACGTGTCGCCTATATAGACGCCGCAAGAGGCCGTCCCAAGGAATTCAAGAAGCGTCTGAAGTACTTCATCGACAGGACACATCAGAACAAGATCATCATTGGCCACGGCGGAGTCGAGAAGTACTATTGATATAAAAGTCCTGTAAACTGGCCATGACCTCAATCAATGCCATTATCTATCCGTAATCGTTCATCGGAATGTTAGGAGATGGAGGGTGGCCGACGGTAATCCGCAAGGATGGCTGAGGAAGTTCCCTCCTCCAAGGGCAAGATGGACGGACGTAAGTCCGTACGGCGAGAGCTGTGGCAAGGGCCCAGAAACGACACAGTCCCGGTCAAGGATGATCCATGATCAAGATGGTGACATTCCCGGGGAATTGGTGAAACGGCGACCCCCCATCGGAGCAAGTTCATACAACGGGGAAGACCTGCCCGGGACCCGTGGGTAGAACGCGAAGTTGAATGCCACCTGAAACAGAAGGGGGGCTACTACCATCACCTGACACCCTCATCACTACGGAGCGATAACAATGATGCTGCAGCGCACACCGAAGGTCTCAAAGGAGACAGGTATCAGAACTGTACCCACACAGGAGACCTTGGACAGGGTCCTTCCCCTCCTTGGAATTGCAGGGATGGGAGAACCTGAAGACATCACCTCCAAAGACAACATCGGAATCCCGGTGTTCTCCATCGACAGACAGCACACTGCCTTGGGAAAGCCAAAATATTACAACGGAAAGGGACCGACGTTCGAACAGGCGAAAGCATCAGCCGTGATGGAAGCGATCGAAAGATATTCAGCAGAACAGCGTGAAACGGATGAGGTGGTCTACGGATCATACAATCAGGCTTCGGAAATCATGATGACATGCAACCCTGTTGATCTCATCCTTCCGCTCAGGATTCTCGACCAATACAACAGAGACAAGGAAATCGCATGGGTGGAGGCATACGAGATGTTCAGAGGCTGCCCCATTTGGGTTCCGGCATGTGCCGTCTTCTATCCATACTACCCCGATACCGACCTCCAGCTCTTCGCTTTCCACACCAACGGTATCGCAGCTGGAAACACAATCGAGGAGGCGATCCTGCACGCTCTGTTCGAAGATATCGAGAGAGATGCCTGGTCCATAGCAGAGTATAACGACCGCACCAATGCAGACGTGCTCATAAGGGATCAGGATTCGCTTCCTGCAAAACTTATCAAGAAATTCAGCGACCAAGGCATAGAGATACATCTGAAGGATCTCACATCCGACATAGGAATCCCTACCATAGGGGCTGCAGCAGACGATACCGCTACCAAGGACCCTGAGCTCCTTACCATAGGGGTGGGTACACACCTGGACCCGCAGATAGCTGCGATCAGGGCTATCACAGAGGTTGCACAGAGCAGGACCACCCACAAGCACGGAATGAAGATTAACGCCCAGCTACAGAAGATCACGCAAGACATGGGTTACGAGAAGATCAAGAAGGTCAACCACATGTGGTTCGGAGAGAATCAGAAGAAGATCTATCTCGAGGATATTCCTGATAAATCCACAGACTATGTGCTCGATGATATCGAGGTCGTCCTTCAGGCCCTTATGGATGCTGGATTCGATCAGGTTATCTGTGCGGATCTCACCCGTCCAGAACTCGGAATACCTGCGGTCAGAATGATCGTACCCGGGATGGAAGTTTGCACAATGGATGCTGAACGTGAGGGAGGAAGGCTCCGTGGAATGTGGCCTCCCCAGAGATAAGATGTTCGAAGGAATCAAGGCAGTTGGGTTCGATCTGGACGGAACATTCCTGAACACACATGTGGACTACCAGGCCGTCGATTTAGCGGACAAGGATGCTTGCCGCAGGCACGGCATCCCCTTCGATGAATTGGAATTCACTACCGTCAAGAGACTGAGGCAACCGATCAGAGATTGGCTGATATCTCATGGCAGGGAGAACGAGATACCTATCGTTGAAAAGGAGATAGATTCCGAGCTCACCAGGATCGAACTCGAACATGTGGATGAGGCAAGACCTTTTCCCGGTTCCCTGGAGTGTGTGAGGGAACTGAAATCCAGGGGATACAAGGTTGGTTTGCTGACCCGCGGCAGCCTTGAATACGGAGATACGGTCCTGAAGATGATGGGCATCAGAGACGAATTCGATGTCGTGGTTGGAAGGGATTACACAAATTACGACCATGCGAAACCGTCCCCCAAGGCCATGCAATACTTCGCTGACGAACTAGGGGTAAAGGCATCGGAGATACTGTACCTTGGCGATAACAGGACAGATTATTATTCGGCAAGGGATGCCGGTGCAGTGTTCGTCGGCGTACTCTCCGGATCAATGGACAGAGAAGGATGGCTCAAAGAGGATCCTGAAATGACCATGGTGCAATATGCCGGGGATGTCCTATCCCTGCTCTGATCCGATTATGGTTTTTACAAAAATGATCCCCGGGGTTCCCCGGGGAAATGAGTTTTAATCCGTGCTCACTGACTTCCGTCACCGAGCTTGTGGTGCCTGTCGAGGACCTTCAGGTGCTCCATCTCGTTGTACCTGAACCTCTTGAGGTTGTTCTGGAAGGTCTTGTCCTTCGGGAACATCTTCTTGACGGTCTGCAGGAGCATGCTTCCCATGGACATGATGGGCTTTCCGAGGTTGATTCCGAACCTGGTCATTCCGCAGACGACATGTCCGGGGTTGACTACATCATGGTGGTCCAGAACGGTCTTCAGTTCCCTCATCTTCTTGACGGTAGCGGAGTTGTGGATGACATCGAGCTGCCATGCGAAGAACACTCCCAGACCGGTGGACCTTCCGCCGAACTCAGCGGCCTTGTCTCCCATGTAGAAGTTGAATCCGAAGGGAAGCATTCCGGTGAGGACCTCATCGTCCTTGAAGTAGTAGGGCATGAACAGGGTGGTCGACCTGTCGACCATGACTCCGATGATTCCTCCGGGCTCCATGTTCATGGCATCGAATCCCTTGTAACAAACGTCAACATACTCTCCCCAGTTGTGGGCGGGAACGATGACCTCAGCAGGGATCTCTCCAACTCCGACCTTCCTTGCACGGAACTCGTAGCATCTCTCCTCCCACTCGTGCTCACAGATCTCAGCAGCGACTTTCCTTCCGCCGTTCTTCTCTGCAGCGGCATCTGCGAAGGCCTCTCCGAGATCGTTGTGGGCAGCATCTCCCTGGAATGTGATCAGGAAGATGTTCGTCACGTCGGGTGCATGGATTCCGGCCTTGCGCTGGTTCTGGAAGTGCATGTAGTCGGACCATGCGAGGTGCAGGGGCACAACGGAGGGGTCCTGTACGATCTCCTGCAGTGCAGGATCGGCACCAGCGAGGTTGTCGTACTCGTATCCGCAGAATCTGTACTCACCGAGAGGGTAGATCCTGAACGTGACATCGGCGAGGACTCCGAGAGTTCCCTCTGCTCCGGCGAAGAACTGATTGAGGTTGAATCCCATTCCGTAGGATCCGATTCCGTCGAAACCAGTGGTAACGATATCTCCGTTGTCTACGATGACATGTGAGTTCAGGATGTTGTCCTTAGCAGACTTGTACTTGTAGGAACCGATTCCCATACCGTTGGTTGAGATCCATGCTCCGATTGTTCCCGCGGGGAAACTGGAGGGGTATGATCCGATGATGTAACCCTTCTTCTCACATGCTTCAAGCAGTCTCTTCCATGTACATCCGGCCTGTACCCTGACGTACCTCTCCTCGGTGTTGATCTCAAGGACCTTGTTCATCTTGGAGGTCATATCGATGATGATACCGGCATTGGTGGGCATGCATCCTCCAAGACCCCAGGTAGCGTTTCCTCTGGGAGTCACGGGGATTCCGTGCTTGAATGCGATCTTCATGACTGCGGCGATGTGCTCAGGCTTCTCGGGCCTTACGATGACATCAGGGATGCAGTTGAATGCTACTCCGGCTTCCTTGGGGAGAGGAGCGAGATCATGACAGTAGATGATTCTGTCCATTCCGTTGGTGTTGACATTCTTCTTGCCTACAGCCTCCTCAAGCTCTGCTATGACGGCGGGGGTGACCTTTCTCATGAAATTGTGCTCCTGAGGTTTGACACCCATGTAACCCTCTGCGATCTTCTTGACGAAATTGTTGGTAGCCTCGGTGCGGTATTTGCTTGCACATTTGCCTGCGAACCTTCCTCCGAGCTCCTCTGCTTTGGCGACGAGAGCATCCAAATCGGATTCTCCGCCCCTGAGCTTGACTGCGACGGTTGTGCAGTCGGGAACGTTTCCTGCGAACTTATAGTCGGTCTCCTTGACAGCCTCGAGGAAGCTTGCCAGGTTCTTGACAGGGATGTAGAATGTAGGGTGCTTGGGGCACATGCATGCTGCACTCTCGATTCCGGTCCAAAGGTCATCCTCGATCTTCGTTGCACCCTCTGCGAGCGCCTCGGTGGCCTGCAGGTCCAGATCGACGAATTGCTCAGATCCCTGGAATGCAACGACCATCCTGTTGCAGTTGAATGAGATGTGGTAGGGCTTGACAGAAGGCTCCTGGGCGATCTTCTCAAGGAATGCCTGCATGGCTGCGGGTCCCTCGAACTTGTATGAGGCCGCACTCATTATTCCGGCAGGATAAATCTGCAGGGTAACTGCGGTAATGATTCCGAGCCTGGCTGCGGAAGCTACCATTGTCTGTGTGAGGTTGTATCCTGACATGTAGTAGCCTATGATGTCATATCCGGTCTCGATAAGGGAACCGGTGTAGTCTACCGCATAAACATTGTAGACATTGTCCTTGACGGTTCCGTACTTGTATGAACCGACTCCGGGTGCCTCTGAGTAGACCCAACTCTCGACTGTGGCATCCTTTCCAGCGGGGATGGCTCCAAGGAAGAATCCCTTCTCCTCCAGAGCATTCTCGAGATCCTCGACCTTGCATCCTACCTGGACCTTGACGGTCATGTTCACGGTGTCGATGAACTCGATTGCCTTCATCTTGGAGAAGTCGAAGACGACATCGTAGTCTCCGCAGTGCTTGGCGGCCTTGGTGGTCACTGCGCCATTGGCAGCGATTATTGCCTTGACTGCAGCACCTACATCGGCATCGCATGTGGGTGTGATGATTGTCCTCTCTCCCTTCGTTATCTTGTCTGCTCCGATGACACCGGCGATACGGTCCAGAACCTCATCGGAAACAGGTCCTTCTTTGTACTCAACTGCTTTCATTAGTTAGCCTCCATAGCGTTCGCTTTGGCTCTATGTGTGCGCGACCTTCTTTATTTAATATAAAGGAACCTCTAAAATCCAAACAAAAAATGAGATAAAATGAGATTGCTTACCTGTGCTGTCCGCCGGCGATTGATTTCAAAAGGTCAATCGTCTGAATGGTGTCATTTTGGCTTTTTTGATAAGGGTTCTCAGAAGTCTATCATCTGCCTTGAAGAGATGAGTATAGCACTTACAATCCGAACAGCCGAATCCTTTGTGAGACGGTTCCATCCCCGCATCCATCGCCATCTTGGCAAGATTGCATTCCTCGATGTAATCCGGATATGAAATGTATGCATCTACCGAATCTGCTACTGTAGTGATGTAGTCGGCATGCCATTTCAGGACCTTATCCTTCCGCATATGCCTAGCAGTTCTAGAATCAAGTCCACCGAGTGCGCTGCCCACGTAGCAATACACCCCTTTCTCAAAATGTAAGATGCCCAAGGCTCCGACCTTTATGTCCTGGTCGGAACCAAGGGATATTGCGAGCACGTATGTGCCCTTGCGGATCATTGTTTCTTCGAGTCCTCGTACTCGACCTGCGAACGGGTCTTGATACGGATAACGACACTGCTGTCGTCAATCCTGGAAGGCTCAATGTACGCGACCTCCCCCAACCTGCGCCCGTAGACCTTGACGTTCTCGAGATAGTCCTTGTGCTCGGCGTAAGGAATCTTGACCCTAAGGCCATCCAGATGCAGAACCATCGGTGCGGGTCTGAGGCACATGTCTATAGGCTCGTACTCCTGCAGTATCTGCTTGACCTCTGCCGGATGGACGAACAATGGATCCTCTTCGATAGAGAGCTTCTTGTCCTTGAGGACAGCCTCCAGCGTATCGCAGATCTCGTCGAGCTTCGCCCTTTCGTCCGCGTCCTTCATCCTTGCCGCCTTCCTTCCGACACCGGTGACCAATGCGTCGTATGTATCCTCTACGCCCTCGGGTTTCGGTCCGGAGACCAAAACCACAGGGACATGGAGGTCCTTGATCAGATCGGTCTTCTTCTCGACACAGGGCTTGAAGTTACCTAAGCATACGACGCAGGCGTCGTACTCGTCGATAATCGCCTTCTCGGAAGCGGAGATTTGCGAGGTGTTCTTCCCACGTCCTCTGGCCAATCCCATGACGACCGTGACTGCTCCCGCTCTCCTGAGGATCTCGGCGACATCACAGATGGGATGCGGCATGTGATGCCTTCCCAGAGTTGGTCCGACGACCGCTATCTCCGTACCGGCCAAAGGAACCTCTTTGACGGTGCCTCCGATCTCCGTACAGAGCTTGGTTATCTCCTCCCTGTCCTCTTCGGGCACTGACATGATGACCGTGAGCATCTGGGAGCTCCTGTTCTTTTGGAGCACTGCTCCTCCGACATCCTCTATCATCTCGAACAGCTCGTCGGAACGATAGATTCCTCCATCGTACATCATTACCTCAAACATCAGGCGGAACCTCCCATCTCTTTGTGGACAGCGTATCCTTCATCCATCATCTCGGGCTGCATGAGCTCCTCGGTGGCGATGATGGTTATTACTCCTCCGTCTATGAGCGTGCGACGGTTCTTGATGCCTTCGGGCATAGACCTCCAGATCGCACCCATAATCTCCCTCAGATCCTGTTCACCAGAGGCGATGACCATATCCTGCAGCTCGGACATCTTGGCATTGGCTACCTCGATATCGAACCTGGTCTGCTGAACGACCTTGTTCCTTCCGTATTTGGTCCAAAGTTCTCTGAGTATATCCGGTGCGTAACGCTCCTGGGTGATGGTGATGTAAGTCGTGCTCCCTTCCTCTCTCACGTTGGCGACATCGACTACGGTCTTGTTTCCTGGATCCGCCTTCAGCACGATGGAGAAGATGAACAACGGCACTTTGGGCTTCAGCACCAATTTGGCCTTGTCTATCAGGACGGCCTTGTTGAGGTCGCTCATCGTGTCCTCGAACAGCTTCTTGTATGCCACGTCCCCGAACGGGTCGTCCCCTACTACTGTTACGTCCATGAGATCCCTCACAGGAATCCTGAGCTCAGCAATGCACCGCCGACTGCTCCGATGTATTGGGAGTCCGGCGGAACGATAGGTTGCTCTCCGAGGACCTCTCCGATCTGTGTGACCAATCCAGAGATCAGCGATGTTCCTCCGACCTGGATGATCGGATGCCTGACGTCGATCTCTTGGAGCTGCTGCTCATAGACCTGCTCGGCGACCGAGTGACAAGCTGCACAGGCCACATCCTCGAACTTCTTTCCCTCTCCGAGGGTCGTGACGAGGTCCTGGATACCGAAGACCGAACAGTAGGAGTTCATCTTAGCGTTCCTCCAGTCTCCCTGGTCGGCCAGCCTTCCCAACTCCGTGATATCGATCTTGAGTCTGTTCGCTGTCATCTGAAGGAACCTTCCTGACGCACCAGCGCAGATTCCTCCCATTGTGAAGTTATCGGGGATACCGTCCCTGACGGTGATGGCCTTGTTATCCATTCCTCCGATATCGATGATCGTCGCCTCTCCCTTCTGTTTGTTGGCAAGCCATACTGCCCCTTTGGAGTTGACAGTCAGTTCCTCCTGGACAAGCTTTGCCTTGAAGTGCTCTCCGAGGGTGAAACGTCCGTATCCGGTAGTTCCTATTGCCTCTATCTGGTCGAGGGTCACGCCTGCCTGCTCCAATGCGTTGTTGAGAACCTGCGTGGCGGATTCGACGACGACCGCTCCAGATGGAGTCCAGTCCTTTCCGATGATCTTGTTGTTCTCCATGACCACTGCTTTAGTGGTTGAAGAACCGGAGTCGAGTCCAACAGTGAGTCCGGTCTGTCTCTCCCTAGCCAGAAGCTCCTTCCTTGTAACGATGGTGACCAGCGCCTCCATCCTTGTCAGGAGCTGTGATGCCTTGAGCCTCTCTGTGAACGAATAGGTGACAACAGGCAGATTGGTATGCTCCTGGATGTACCTCCTGAGCTCGTTCCTAACGAGTGCGGCCTCTGCACACCTGAAACAGGTTGTGATGAACACCGCATCCGCCTCGTATCTTCCGGAGGCCAGTGCTTCTGCCCTAGCGATCATGAGCTTGAGCTGTGGGGAACGGGGCTTGAATCCGAAGTCCGCGACAGCCTTATCGATGTCTGCAGAGGATACGTCGGGATAGACGATGGTCGCACCGACCGATCTTGCCGCCTTCTCGATCTCATACTGGACACTGCTGTACTCCGTACCGCAGGATAGCTGTGCAATCTTGATTGTCATTTCAACCCCTCCATCCATTCTTTGGCCTGAGCTACGAAGTTCACTGCCTCCTCATCCGTCTCAGGATACTTCACCGAGAGGGTGGGGATACCGCGCCTGTGGATCAGGTACTTCACCATGAGGTTGGAACGCTCGCAACCTACACATCCGAAACTGTATGGACAATCCTCCATGATGATGGCTGCATCGGCCGCCTCTATGAGAGGACCCCAGAGTGCAAGTCTGCCCCTTACTCCTGAAGGAACCTCGATACCTGCGTACTTGAGTCCCTTTACCACATCGTCGAGTGTGACGTTCATGGGCGGCATGTCAACCTCCAGATTGTCAACTCTTTCCTGAATTGCCGCCATCGTACTGAGCGGTTCGTGCCCAAACCTCTCGACCAGATCGAAAAGGACCAGGCTGTTTGGGGGATCTATGAAGATCTTCATCAGTGCACCTCGCATATCTTCTTGAAAGCGTTTACATCAAGACGTTTCTTGTTCTTTTCGGGTTTATATTTGGCCCCTTTGTCGACCTGCTCCAATCCGTATTGGATCTTTGACAGCAGTGCCCACTCTTCCTCGAGCTGTGCGTATCCAGGCCTTGTACCGTGCTGGGCGCGGCAGCGGCGTGGGTCACTGCACCTGTAAGCCCTAATCTTCGAGAAGACCTCGTTGGGATAGGTCTCCCTGACCTTTGCCAATATCTGGAGGTTCTCTTTCCTGGGTGCCTCGACGAGGCATCCGTAGCATGTCTCCTTGACCAATGCCTTGTCACCGAAGGAATGCACCATACGGACGAGCTGGTCCGGAGTGAGCATAGACCTGGGTGAGATCATGTAGAGCCTGGTCTCCCTTTCTTCGCTCATAATTCAACCTCCCTTATGTAGACGACATCATCGTCGTTCAGATCCTTCATCAATCTGTCCAGATCGTCGTCGAATTTGCCAATGATGTTCGTTCCGTACGGCTCTTCACCCGTAGGTCCGTACTCCTTGCTGTCCTGCAGCCTTATTCCCATGAGACCGTGATGAGGTCTGGCCTGGTTTGTGATACCGATATCCCCGCGCTTGCATTTCTTAAACTGCACATCGTGGGGGACGATGTCCTTGCCTCTCATCTCGTCCCCGTAGAACGTGACCATCGGAAGTCCTTCGAATGTGAACTGGACGGTCATGGAACCTACAGGTTTGTGGCTGAGTCCGGTGATCTTTCTGAAATAGTGCACGCTTCTGGGATCTTCCTGCTGCTGCAGCGTGATCTTGAAGACTTTGTCCTTAGGGACTCCCTTAACAGTTACCTTTCCCTCTTTGAGGGCAGTGACGGTCTGTTCGGGGGTCTGCTCGACGATGATTGCATCGTCCGAAGTATCCCCTTCCTTCTCGGCCTTTATGCCTGCTTCCTTGAGGAATTTGATACCATCCTTCATGGTCATTCCCACAGCCAATGCTCTGGGGGGATTGGTGGTGATCGTGAAGATGTCGTCCTTCTTCGCATATTCGACAATGGCCATTCCGTTGGTCACGTTACCTGCGATATTATGCGAAACGGATTGCTGCCTCCTGTCCTTCAGGATGTACAGTCTTCCCTGACCTACACCTTCCGATCTGACAGCGACACAGCCTTTATCCCTGATTCCCGTATCCTCCGGAGGTATCTCGACATCGAGATCCTCTGAACATGCGATGAAACTTCCTGTGACGTCGGTTGCCTTCATGTATCCTGAAGATGACAGCACCAAGATGTGCTCTGCCGAGGCCGGACTCTTCTCATCGAGATCGATGGAGACCATCGTCTCGATCTTGTATCCGTCTTCCAGCTTCATCTTCAGATCCTTGGTGACTATCACATTCTCGGTACTGATCTCGGACATCATAGGGCGGATCGAGATGATGCCGTCCCCTTCCTTGAACAGATTGAGCAGATGCCTTCCTACAGTTACCCTTCCGATTACAGCCTTTCCTGCGCCGTAAGACCCTTTGTGATTATCCTTGGCTATCATCATGTAGGTCGTACTGTTATCGAATCCTCCCAGAGAGAGGAAGCAGTCGTACATCCTGTATCCGTTCTCGCTTCTGTCCACTTTCAATTCAGTGGGGAACGATCCGAATGCTATGATGTTGTGGGTGACCCATCTGGACGTAACGCCAGGAATTTTATCGGTGATCAAGGCCTTCCACATCCTGGCCTCGGGCGAGTCATTGAGATGAATCACGAGAGTTCCGCGTGTTGTCTCGACTTCGAAGTCGCTGGTCTCCTGTACCAATTTCTCTTCGGACAGATGAACTGCGATGAGCGTATCCTTGTTGTAGATCTCATCGGCGATGGCGCTCTTCAAAGTGGCTCCCTTCTTGAGCTCCTTCTCCCTGCCGTTGACTATGACCTTCATTGCCCATCACGCTCCGGAAGCATGGACTGGACCTTGGACACGATCTCGTCCAGTTTGTCCTGGGAACAGGTGACTCCCCTGACGACACCGTTCACGATCTCTATGATTGTTCCCTTGGTGTCGATCTTGTCTTCTGGGGGCATGACCGCCTTTGTCTTGATTCCTACAGCGGCAAAATCCTCATAGTCAACCGGACACTGCGCCACAATGATAGCGGGTATGTCAACGTTTCTGAGGATAAGTCTCGCCTTGTATACGATATGCATACGCACATTACCTAAGTGGATGAGGGCGACCTTGAACTGCTGGATCCTCTCGACCTCGATAGGATCGAGTCCGAAGTAGCTTCCGGTCGTCATGTCCGGGGCGTCAGCTGGTACCCCGGAACCTGCATTGACCACCATCACGCTTGTGTCAATGCCTTCCTCACGGAGAGCATAGGTGATCTCACAGACCGGCTTGGTGATGTGCCTTCTGCTAGGACCCATCGCGATAGCGATTACGTCCTTGCCGGACTCGGACAGGGTCGCCCTTGCGGCGAGTCCTCCTCCGGCCCCGAGACCCATCGACTCCCTGCACTCCACGAAGCTGAGATGTCTTCCCATCTGCTGCTTCATGTTCATTCACCTTCTGGTACCGGCTCCTTCTCAAATGATTCAAGGATCTCTTTGGGATCCCCGAGAGCTTGGATCTTTCCGCCCTTCATGAAGGCAGCACGGTCGCAACAGTTGAGAACGAAGTCCATGTCATGGCTCACGACAACGAACGTCTCTCCCAGTGTATCCCTGGCCCTTATGACGGACTTAGCGATGATCGTCTTTGTGATAGGATCCATAGTTCCTGTGGGTTCGTCCAAGATGATGATCCTAGGCTCCTTGATCAGGACCTGGGCGAATGCGATTCTCTGACATTCTCCTACTGAGAGCGAGTCAGGATATGAATACAGGATCTTCTCGATATCCGATTTGGGGAATCCGACACTGATCAATACCTGTATGGCCTTGACCTTTGCCAACTCCGCGGGCATCTTCATACCGATACATGTACTGAGGTTCTGAAGAACGGTATCGAAGGGGTAGAGTGTGTACTCCTGGTGAAGGAAACCGATGTAGGGTGTTGCCCTACCCTTACCCATGTATCCTTCCTCTGACATGTTGACCCAATCCTCTCCGATCCTGACCTTGACCTCTCCTCCGGTTGCTGGGGACATTCCGGCGATCATACGGGATGTTGTTGTCTTACCTGCTCCGGAATAACCGACCAGAGCGAAGATCTCCTTCTCCTTGATATCGAATGTTATTCCGTCAACGGCCTTGACTACTCCTCTGACAACAGAGAAGAAGTGCTTCTTTGCATCGTTACATACGATCAGAGGCTCTCCGACCTGTGCGTGGCTTGTCTTCTCGAAGTGGTAATCTTTCATGAAGGTCTCGGCGACCTCTTTGGGATTGCCCTGCAGAAGGACGTTACCTGAATCCATGAGCATGGCTTCATCCGCCATCCTCTCAATGGCCTCTGGCCAGTGTGATGCGAAGACCATTGCGATTCCGTTCTTCTTGACGTAATCAATCAATCCTTTGTGGACTGTCTCCGCAGTTGTCGGATCCAGTGTACCTGTGGGCTCGTCGGCAAGGAAGAACAGAGGTTTTTTCGCAAGCTGCCTGGCCATAACGACACGCTGCTTCTCTCCTCCAGAGAGATCCCTAGCTATGTGAGTCGTCCTGTGCGTCATATCGACGAGTTCAAGCATCTCTATAGCGCGCTGGATACGAGCATCGCCCTTAACATCATCCGGGATAGCTTCCATGACATTCTCTATAACGGTCATGTCTCCGAAAAGGGCGAATGTCCTCTGAAGCATGATCGAGATGCGCCCCTTGATCTCCAGTCTGAGTGGATCGTCCATCTTGAGAGACCAGAAATCTATGGATTTGGTATCAGTCTCTCCACCGCACCTCGTACACTTCTGCCCTTTGTAAGGCAGGTCCAGATTGCCGCATTTTTTACACTGGTTAAGATTGAAAATAACGCGACCGGAATCGGGTTTGTAATCATCGTTACCCCTGAGTATGTGAATCAGGACACTCTTTCCTGCTGCGCTTTTACCGATCAATCCTAGTATTTTTCCAGTCGTCAACTTCGCACTGACATTGTTGAGAGTGACACGCCCGTCATAGGTCTTGGTCACATTCTCGATAACCAGAAGTTCTACCGACTCTTGAGCCATGTGCCAAAGTATCCTGTCCCTTCTTATAAACTGTCGTACGCGCGAGTAGGATAAGCTGTCTAAAAACCATCGCTGGATGGATGTAATCCAACCCAAATAATATATAAGTTGGATGGTCTTAATATCCATATGATGTCCAACAACGCCAGAATTGGCGGACCAATACCAAAATTCAACGATTATCACCTTTGGAAAACTCTCTATTATCTTAATGATGAGGAGGCTATTGGTAGGAAAAAACTCTCAGCTATGCTGGACATAGGAGAGGGAAGCACCAGGACAATCATATCACTTTTACAGAATCACGAAATAATAAGCATCAACAAGAGCGGAATCATCCTGACAAACGTAGGGATGGACCTCAAGAAAAAGACCCGCATGGACCTCGCCCCTGTTGCATTGCCCGAGCTGACCATCGGCGATTTCAACTTTGCAGCACGTATCCCGAAAATGGCCCGTAATGTTTCATACGGATGCGAAGAGAGGGATGCCGCTATCGAAGCTGGGGCCACAGGTGCAACGACTCTGGTTTACATCAACGGGAAACTGATGTTCCCCGGCTCCGAATACCATGTGGATCCCACCATGGAGAATGAGATCAAATCGGTGTTCAACCTGAAGAATGAGGATGTTGTTGTCATCGGTACTGGTAAAACAATCCAATCTGCAGAGATTGGGGCGGTGATTGCAGGACTCCACATTATAGGAGGACTCAAGCTGTCACGCGGAATCAAGGATGTCATATCCCCGAGGAGCGATAATTCTGAACTTCTTTCTCTTGCTTTTGCCATTCATGACCTTGTTGGAGGTCTCCCCGTATGCGCCAAAAACAGGGATAATCTTGGAGTTAGAATCGAAAACGGTGCTGTGATCGACAATGCCTATACCGGAGAAGTTCTGGAAGAGGTTATCCGTTCAGGAACCACTGTAAGGAGGATAGCTACATCCGGCCCGTACAAAGGCATCAGAGTTATTGTGACGCCAATTGAACTCGACAACCGCATCATAGCGGTGATCGGAGTCGTGGACGTACGTTCGATGGCAGGCATTGATAATCTCATCAGACTCCATGAAAATGAATGAGCGTCCAATAGTATACATCAAACAGAGGAATGTAAAATGGCAAAGGATTTGGATGAGGGATTGGACCTTCCTTTGGAGATAGTTCGTGGTCTAAAAGGAGTGAAATGGGCATTCTATCTCGACAGGGAGATCCTAGAGAAACTGAGAGTTGAAGAGTCCACAGTCAGATCTATGGGAAGCATCCCGGTGGACAACCAGGGATTCCTGCAGGCATTGGAAAGAGATGCAGTCATCTGCATAGTAAAAGATCCTAGATTCAGGCCCCCTCCAGAACCAACTGTTATTCTTGTCGGAGCAAACGGAAACATTCTCGGAGAAGAGGTGTTCCCTTTCACAATGCACAAATACGACGGCCGTGACGACATCGTTTGGATGGGTGATGGTTTCGTATGCTTCATGGGCGTTGATGCTGGCGGATCGGAACAGTTCGTGATGCCCCCTGTATCCTTCCCGGAACTCAATGAGAGTAACGGTTGCAAAGATGTGATATCATGCAGTCCAGCACCTACCAGCGACCGCATGATGCGCCTTTACTATGGTCTTGATGATGACTCCAGATACGCATCGGTACTAGTCGCGTTCAACAGGATCAAGAACTGAAACTACAAGCCGTCCTCTGGACGGCATTTTCTTTTTGTTATCGATTTTCTAAAAATAAGCACAATCGTTGCGGATTAGAAAAACATAGAGAAAAAAAATGATTTTACCCCGGACCGAAGTCCGGGGAAATTGTTTGAGGACGGATCATCCTCCTCCGGATGGCATGAATTCAGAGATGTCGACCTCTTGGGTCTCCCTCTTGATGTCCTCGATGGACTTCATGCCTCTCTCGAAGGAAGAACGCTCCTTGAACGAGACCTCAATGTACTCCGAAGGATCGGCCGGGACGAGATTCACTGCATCGTAGTAGAGGTCGGTGTAATCCAGTCTTACCCAGGTCACTCCGTCCTTTTCCTTGATGTCTGTGATCTTGCCGACGGTCGAAGTCGGCATGTACTTCATGAGGTCCCCGTTCTCCACGCGATCATCCCTTGATGACTGCGGACCTCTCTCCGGCGGGCTGGAATTCCCTGAGGGCTCCGCGTCCGAACTCCTTGGTGATGTTCGCGAAGTCGAAGACCAGTGCAGGGTCTGCGAATGCGACACGGATGAGGGGGTTCGCGGTCCAGGCATCTCCGCGTGCTGCGTGAGCTGCCTTGGGGATTCCGGTGTATCCGGAAAGGTGTCCGACGTTCATTGCGTAGTTGGGGTAGTTGGGTCCACGGATCTCCATGGGCAGACCCTCATCGGATCTGTATGCGAAGGAGTTCGCGGATCCACACTGGTCCTGCAGGTCGTATCCGTAGAATCCGAGCCTTCCGGTCCTCTCCTTGTGCTGGAGCATGGACAGGTACCAGCAGTTCAGACCGCAGTCAGCAACTCCGGTTGCCATTGCACCGGCGATACCGGTGGATGCTGCGGCGACTGTTGCCCTCTGGGATCCACCGAAGTGGGCCTCCATGATGGCGGGGTATCTCTCATACATCTCGAGAGCGTAAGAGTTGATCTCGTCTCCGAGCTTCATGAGCTTGTCCATGTCCTTGGGGTCGAGTTTGCACAGGCCACCGTACTTGGACTTGATGTGGTCGATGGCGTAGTAGACGTAATCCTCGAGGATGTTGTCGGTGTATGCTGCGGTAGCGTACTGTGTGAATCCGACTCCTCCGGACATGTATCCACCGAGGTAGACCTGGTCGAAGATTCCTGCTCCCAGTGCGACAGCCTCGAGTGCTGCGCGTCCGGGGTCGTCAGGGTGGACACGGTCTGACTGTGCCATATCTGCCATGAATCCGAAGGGGATTCCTCCGGGCTCGTTGGGTCCCCTTGCACGCCTTGCAGGCATCATGGTTCCCATGTTGATCGACAGGTGCTTTGCAGAGTATGCGAAGTCAGCGATAGCTGCCTCTCCTGCTGCGAGTTTGTAGGAGGAGATGAAAGCCATGGAAATCTGCATTGCTGCGTGCCTGGATGTGGTTGCTCCATCCATGATCCTTCCAACGATTGTGGGGACACGGACTGCCTGCATCAGGGTCTTTCCGATTGCTGCCTTCAGCTGCTTGGCCTGGTCCTTGGGGAAGAGCTTGTTGATGTCGATGACGAATCTCTTGTCGATCTCATCGATGAGCTCATCGTCTCCGGAGAAGACCTTGACGTACGAGTCGTATGCGAGAGCGGGGTTGATCTCAGCCATGTGCTCCTGAACGACTGCTCCTCCAGGCATTGTGTGGTTGACGGTCTCGAGGTAAGTGTTGATTGTCTCAGGTGTTACCTCTTTTCCGAGCCTTCTCTCAATTGTCTGGTGGGGAGAGTCGAGTCCGACGAGGACTGTCCTCCTGATGTCGTCCCATGCCTGCTGGATTGCTGTGTTGTTCACACAGTGCAGGTCATCTGCCTCTGCGTAGATGTCAGTGTGGGAGAGCTGGTAGGGCATCCAGGACCTCTGTCCGAGGGGAACTCCGATGTCCTCGTTGAGCATGGGGATTCCACGCTTCTTGGCGATTGCCTGAGCTGTCTTCTGGAACTCGACTTTGGACTTGGACTGTTTCCATCCACCAAAGCAGTAGTATTTGGTGGAGATGTCAGTGGGTTCCTCTTTGAACTTCTTCTTACATGCTTCCATGAATAACTTCTGTTTTGTTGCCATGTAAATCACTCCTTAAATGCCCAAGGCTGGTAACCACCGAGTGTCCTCAGCTTGTGGATCCTGAGTCCGTACATGGTTACTTCCTTGTCGTCTCTCATGTCGACGCCGTCTGCTCTGAAGATTGTTGTCCTCTTCTTGAGGTCAGCGGCTGCTGCGGGCTTACCGACGGAGATCTTCCTGTCGAGGGGGATTGCGACCTGGTCCTTGACGTAGACGACTTCCTTCTTCTTGGGGTCCCACTGGTACCTCTGCCAACCGTCGAACATCAGTCCGTTCTCATCGAGACGGCATGCGTGTCCGTGAACGGTTGCTCCCCTGATTCCTGTAAGGGCGGGGTCAAAGGTCTCGTTGTCGATCATCTCTTTTGCCATTACCTCGAGGTTCCTCTCACGGACCTCGATGATCTGCCTTCCGGAAAGTGTTCCGGTGTCGACTCCTCTGTACCTGGAGAGGTACATCCATGCCCTCTGGTAGGGGGAGATGGGTGCGAAGTAGACTGAATCTGTGAACTGGATGTACCTGATACGGTCACCGGCCTTTGCTCCCTCAATGGGAACGACGAGCTTCCTGATCGGGCACTCCGGCTCCTTACCCTCCTCGATTGGGGGGTGGATGGACTTGTAGTCCTCTCCGGGGTTCCTGTGTCCCATGATCCTGATGACATCGTCCATAGGAACGTCACGGAGCTTCTTGAGTTTGACTTTCGGATCCATGTATCTGCGCCTGTTCTTTGCAGGTACTGTGGTTCCGGGATAGAACTGTCTCTTGTATGCCATTTTATTCACTCCTATAATCATGAAGTGTGGGCTTGTATTTCGAGTATCTACCAACGTTGAGGGTATATCCGAACTCAATGCATTCGTTCAGAACCTTCTCAATCTCTTCCAGCTTAGCGTCTAATGCCGCTTCGTCCTCGACTTCGAGCTCTATGTAGAAAGCACCGACGAGGTAACGCAATTCGACCTCACGTCCGTTGACATTGATGATCCTGCGCTCCGTATGATTGTTGGGAAGCCCCTTTCCAGGTCCGCTGTTGATCGTCTTCGGGATAGACTCACCAGTCATCTGAATCTGTCTGATGCCTTTGATGACATCGAGTTTGTTCAGGACGACCTCTGTGGTCTCCGCGGAGAGCAAGCGGTTGGTAATAACGGCGACTTCGGGAAGCGGAACGCCTGCGTAATCAGCTGGTTGTGTAGATACCATACAAGGGCCTCACAGTTTCTTCTTCACCTTCTTTGCCTCTGCAGCGACGCACTGCATGGGCCTTGCGAACTCCTCTACGTCACCGAAGACTTCCTTGAAGAGACCGGATGTGGCCTCTGCGGAGAATGTCTGGGTTCCGCCGTCGAGACAGTTAGCTGCTGTTACTGCAGGGATGAGAACTCCCTTTGAGTGCCTGGTCACAACGTGGTTTCCGTGGAACAGACCAGGTCCTCCTCCTCCATAGATGGAGTGAGAGAAGAATGACATACCTACTCCAACTCCCTCAGAACGACCGTAGTCGACACCGGGGAGTCCGGACTCGTGCTCGAGCAGATCGTTGTAGTACAGGACGGTTCCGGGAACTCCCTGTGCTGCCCTTGCTGCTCCGATGTTTACCATGACGGCTGCGACCATTCCGGTTGCTGCGTATGCGTTCCACTTGGGAAGGTCCTTTGTTGTGTAGACTTTGTATCCGCTGGGGAGTGTCTCCTTGACTTTGATGACTCCGTCTGCAATGGCCCTGTCCATAAGGGACTCGATAACAGTACCGACTGTTCCGGTCTTACCGTTCTTCTTCACGAGTGTGTAAAGCATGTTGTTGGCGTTGAGTCCCTCGTATGCGAGAGCCAAAAGTCCGCCCCTCTCGAAGTTTCCGATGAGGTCTCCCATTTCGTAGGATCCGCACTGCTCGAAGATAGCCGAAAGGGCTGTTCCCTGCATTGCATTCCTGTTGACGAGAGCAACGACGTGGTTTGCCATGATGTTCCTGAGTGCGAATCCAGCTCCCTCGTTGTTCTGAGGAACTTCGAGGATGGACTTGACGTTTGCACCCTGGAATGTGATCGTCTGGGGGTATCTTCCCCAAACCGCTCCCTTGACCATGTTGGCCTCATACATCGGAATCTTGAACTCATCGATGATAGCCTCAGTGGTAGCGGCTGCAACAGATGTGAATCCAGTTGTGTACTCGATTCCTGCTGCCATTCTTGCCTCAGGTACAATGGCGACGAGCCTGTTGCCCTTGACGACAACTTGTGTGCCGTCTCCGTCATAGACCTGGATTTTCTCTTTAACGATCTTAGCGATCTTTGCTGCGTTCTTGACGAGAGGGATGTCGATTTCCTTACCCTTAATCACTGCACCAGCGATTGCACCGGTCTTGAGAGCCTTCTCAATTCCAGCGAGGTCGACTGCGATTGTCCTCTTTGTCAGAGATACGATCTTTTTGATCGCTTCGTTGCGCAACGGACTGATGGCTTCCAACGGAATGTCTTTTGCAATGCGCTTTCCATTGTCGTCATACAAGTCGATTACGTCCTCGTATTTTGGCATTTCATACCTCCTTGTTCAATAATTTCGTGCAGGGTCTTGCAACTCTGCACTCCCCTTGCATTTTCGCGTATCTACTTTTAGAATATAAACGGATACGTTTTCCTGTCGGTGAAAGCGCTAAAAAGTTGTTACTTATCGACTAAAAAATCATAATTCTGCTATGATTTCAGAGTGCCGTTCAATGGGTTTTATTTAAATATTTTCATGGATGGATGAATAATCTTCGTTTGGCGTTTTTTCTTTAAATAGTAGCGGTAAGGGTGTGGAGGACTCCTCCAACCCAACCGCGTTTCACTCTCTTTTAGCCTTTGTCATAACGCCTTCGGAATACTTCTTCAAATGCTCCACGAAACTTGGGATCATCGCATATGGGATTCCTGCGGCCATCTCGTCGGGCTTCATGTCAGTCTTCTTCCTGCATCCAAAGCATCCCAGAGAGATGTTCGGCTGACCGGTGCACATAGGCACTGCAACGAGATCCTCGCATGCGCACTGGAAAGGCGATGTGCTGAACTCCACACGTCCTCCTTTCTCTGCTGTAGTGAGAGGGACGATCCAATATATCCTCTCAGGTATGTCGTCTATAGCAACTATGTCGGGAACGAAATTTGCATCCTTTAAAGGACATACGACATCACCTTTCGATCTGAAAGGCACGATTTTACGATCTGCTATCATCTTTGAAGCTGCAGCTGCACTGTCGTGCATACCGATACCTGCGTGGAATTCCCCTGATGCGATCTTCTCTGAAGTATCTACCAGATTCAATGCGGAAGCGCCTACCATACAGTTGTGACAGGCCAAGGGCATCTTGAACGATTGCCCGTTCTTAGCCCTGAAAATGGATTGACAATGACTCTGCTGCTCCGCAGGTTCCTCGTAACCTTCTGGGAAGTCCTCATCCTCCCTGATCAATCTTATGGCCACGGGCTCATATCTGAGCTTCATGACCTCCTTCATGACTTTAGCATATTCCCTGTTCTGGGCTAAAATATCAGACATGGATGCAACATGAGCACCCAGCTATAAACGAATTGCTTTAAAAAGAGGATCCCCCCGGTTAAGGGGGGTAAGATGATTGTCCTGATTAAACTCAGTTGGACATTCCCTTGATAGCCTGAACCATTGCGTTGAAGTTATCGTTGGGGGTTGCAGGTGCGATACCGCATCCAGAAGAGATGATGTTGAATCCTGCCTTTGCGGAGCGGAGTGCTGCCTCCTTAACCTGCTCGGGTGTTCCCTGGAACAGAGGCATAACTGATCCGACGTTTCCGACCATACAGGTCTTTCCGCCGACCTTTCCGCATGCGACTTCGGGCTCGACCTTCTCCTCGATGGAGATTCCAGTGACGCCGGTGCCGACCATCATCTCGAGGATGGGCTCGGTGTTACCGCAGATGTGGAGGATGGAGTATTTGTCCTGTCCAGGCTTGAGTGCGGGGCTGATGTGCTGTCCGACGTAGTCGTTGAACATGTCGGGTGCGAGCATGTCGGTGGATCCGGTAGGCTCGGAACACTGTACACAGTCTGCTCCAGCTGCCCAAAGTGCCTCTGTGTAGGTTCTTACGTAGGGGGTCATGAAGTTGAGCCACTTCTGAACCTCATCGGGTGCCATAAGGATTCCGAAGATGATGTTCTCTGTGTTGACCAGGTTTCCGGTGAGTGTGATGACTCCGGTGTTTCCTGCGACAACTGCGTAGTTGTCTCCGTGGGATGCCTTCAGCTTCTTGACGGCTTCAATAACGACTTTGGGCCTTCCAGTGTTGATCATCTCCTCAGGGGATATGAGCTGGCTGGGGTCGTCGTACTCGCCCATCATTGCATCAAAGTGCAGGGGGTGCTCCTTGATCATGGGTGCTGCGTCCTTCTTGTCGACTGCAACCTTTGCTCCAAGAGCCTCGGTCTCGGCTGTCAGACAGAATGCTGCCCTGACTGCCTCTGCACCGTTGTAGTCTGCCTGTGCTGCTGCGAGCTTTGCCATGAGGTCTGCGTCCTTGTGGGCGTCAGGCCAGGCTGCTCCGACGGCATCCATCTGTGCAAGTGTTGCTGACTGTGTGAATACTGCGACTGGGGGTCTGTCAAGGGACTCCTGTTTCAGTGCAGCAAGTACTCTCTCTCTAGGTGTCATTGCCATAATGAAAACTCCTGAGCCTCCGATTACCTTCATCATATATAACAAAAAGGGGAAAGAATGCACCGAGATTATATCCAAAAATAGGTGACGCCTTTAATAATGGCTGCACTTCGAGTTGTATGTATCCGCCAACTCGTTTAGATTGTTACGTCGGAGATGTCCGAAAGCACTCCTAGGTCCATCAAACCCATGTCGGTTACACCGTATATGTGTGCGTTCGCATAATCGGATTTCTTCAGAGCATCAGCCATCACACAATCCTTGTCGGGAACTAGATCGTTTCCAGATGCAAAAGGCGAGAACGGTGGAAGTACTATCACTCCATCCTTCTCTGCGTGGACAAAACATTGTATCTTAAGACCTCCGCCAACTGCTCCCGGGATCCTTACAGAAGGGTGCTCATGACCTATGATGACCGGTCTTTTGCCTGAATCTATGTGGCCATGCTCCAATCTAAAGCCCATGATGTCTATGTGGTCGACGACCAAGAAGCCTAGATCGGAGACGATGTTCTGCAGATAGTTGTCGTGGTTACCTTTGACAGCCACGACCTGTGCCGCTTCTGCCAGGAGTGAGAACACCTTCCTGACCTCCCTCTTCTCCTCGAATCCCGCATGTTTGAAATCGTGCTTTATGTCTCCTAATAGGACGACTCTTGTGGGTTCATAGCGGGAGAGTATGGTGTTGAGCGACTCGCGTATGGAATCTGTATTGATCCTGGGCAGGTACATACCTTCCTGCTCCAGAGCACGTTCGTAGCCTAAATGGAGATCTCCAAGGACCACGGTGGGCCCATCATCGAGAACGAGACACCGGTCGCTGGTAATCCTAACACCCGGCAGAATCCTCTTCTCTCTCATGGTTTTCCCCAATCCGTTAGCCATATAAAATTGGTTTTTCATAAGGTCGGATGATGATCGAACATACTTTCCAGATGCTGCCTTCATTCGGTGCGAAGAAGGAGAAAAATCTGTGGGAATCAGGCATCCTGAATTGGGATGATTTCCTTTTAGCGGACAGCATCGGTTGCGTGAAACCATCACTCAAAGAGAAGTCGGACCCGATCATCATGCAGGCATCTGAGATGCTCAAGGACGAGGATGCATACGGGCTGTCCGAACTGATCCCCAAATCCGAACACTGGAGAATGTACGATCGTTTCAAGGATGATGCGGCATACCTCGATATCGAGACCGACGGCCTCAGCAGAGACGCTCTGGTTACGGTCGTAACTGTACATAGGAAGAATAAGACGTACACGCTTACTGAAGGGTTCGATCTCGATTCAGAATCTTTGTCCGATGCCCTGGACGGCAGCAAACTGCTTGTGACGTTCAACGGAAGCTGCTTCGATGTGCCTGTACTGAGAAACAGTTTCCCGGAAGTGGATTTTGATATCCCTCAGTATGACCTTCGCTTCGCATCAAGGAAGGTGGGTTTCAAAGGCGGGCTTAAACCGCTAGAGATAGAGCTGGGCATCCATAGGTCAGAGGATATTATCGATGTTGACGGTGCGATGGCGGTTCACCTGTGGCATCAGTGGAAAAGGCATGGAGACGAGGATGCGTTGAACATCCTACAGGAGTACAACCGTGCCGATACAATCAATCTAGAATACATAGCCGGAGTGATATACGGCAAGCTGGTGACGGAACATGCAGGCTACAGATGGTGACCTAGGCCGTTTGCAGAAGGATCTAGCGACCGCTGCAGCGGGGCTCAGAAAGGCCAAAAGCGTACTCATCGTCTCCCACATAGATGCAGATGGCATCAGTGCCGGTGCCATCGCGACGATGACCGTTGACCGCCTCGGGATCGATCACCGTACCGTCTTCATCCCCAAGATCACTGCCGAGAGCATCGAAATGATCAATACCGCACCAGAGGATTACGTTTGGATATGCGATCTCGGCAGCGGGTATCTTTCCGAGTTCTCAAGATCCAATCTGATTATCACGGACCACCACGTCCCCGATCCAAAATGGAGGAAGAAACAGACTGTCCTGGACAGCTTCGTGGATATCGATCATCTTAACCCGCATGTTTACGGACATGACGGCTCCTACGAGGTATGCGGAGCTGGAATGACCTACCTGCTGTCCAAAGCGGTGGACGCTAACAACATAGACCTGGCCTATCTTGCAGTCGTCGGTGCCGTGGGCGATTTCCAGGATACGAACTACTCGAAACTTGTCAGCATCAACCGCGACATCCTAAACGATGCCGTATCTGCAGGCGATGTCATAGTAGAAGACGATCTGCGCATGTTCGGCAGAGAAACGCGCCCTCTGGTCCAATTCTTCCAATACTGCAACGAGCCCCGTTTGCAAGGACTTACTGACAATGCACCGGGGTGCATGGACATGTTAGAATTCCTCAACATCCCCTTGAAACAAGACGGCAGGATGAGAGTGTGGAACGACCTCAGTCGTGAAGAGAAGGAGCGCGTCATCGACCAAGTCTTGGAGCTGCTTCCGGTTGAGGAACAGAAAAGAGCATATGGCGAGATGTACACCCTGCCCAAGTTCGACAGAGGGACGGGCCTCGGGGATGCCAAGGAATATGCTACAGTGCTGAACTCATGCGGAAGATATGACGATGCCGAAACTGGCATGAGGATATGCTTCGGAGAACCTGAAGCGCTCAAAGACGCCGAGAAGAACCGTTCAGACCACAGGCGCCACATATCTTCTGCGCTCTCATATGTCAAGGACAATCACCTTCTCAGAGAGAGGAAGTACATCCAGTATTTCGATGCAGGGAGCAACATCCGCGACACCGTGGTCGGGATTGTCGCAGGTATGCTGCTGAATTCGCCGGAATGCAGGAGGGGGATACCCATCATTGCATTCGTGGATACCGATGACGGGGTGAAGGTGTCGGCCCGTGCGGACAGGAGCCTGGTGGACAGGGGACTGGACCTGTCGGTGGTCATGAAGACCGCAGCGGAACTTGTAGGCGGATACGGCGGCGGACATAGCGTAGCCGCGGGTGCGACGATCCCTGCAGAGAAGAAAGAGGAGTTCCTCGGCATAGCCGAGGATATTGTCTCCTCGCAATTGTTGTAAGTGTTTTCACTCTTTCATTAGAGCGTACAGAACTGCCTTCTGGGCATGGAGCCTGTTCTCTGCCTGGTCGAACACCACGCTGTGAGGGCCTTCCATGACTTCGTTGGTGATCTCCTGTCCGCGGTGTGCGGGAAGACAGTGCATGACAATGCATGACGGTTTGGCCAATGCGATGAGGTCGTCATTAATCTGGTAAGGCTTGAAAATCCTGATGGCCTCTTCCTCAGAAGTGGTGTCTCCCATGGAGATCCATGTGTCTGTGTAGAGAACGTCCGCATCCTTACATGCCTCTTCGGGCTCGTGCGATGCGATGATCTTGCTTCCGTTTGCCTCTGCTATCTTGGTAGCGTTCCACATGATCTCAGCGTTGGGCATCCTGATCGCAGGACAGCATGCTACCATGTCGATCCCCATGATGGCGCAGGCGTAGAGCAGAGAGTTGCAGACATTGTTTCCATCTCCGAGGTAGACGAGCTTCTTTCCCCTGAATCCTCCGAGCTTCTCCTTGATTGTGACCATGTCGGCAAGTGCCTGACAGGGATGCTCGAGATTGTCGAGACCGCTGATTACGGGTACAGATGACCAATCTCCGAGCTTGTCCATCATCTTGTAGTCGTTTGCGCGGTACATTATTCCGTGGACGAAGCGGCTCATTACACGGGCCGTGTCCTCCATGGTCTCGCTGTGGACACCGATCTGCATCTTGGACTCGTCGAGATAGACTGCGTGTCCTCCCAGCTCAGTGATGGCGACATCGAACGAGATCCTAGTTCTGGTGCTAGGCTTCTCAAAGATCATTCCAAGCGATTTTCCCTTGAGGGGATCCCCGTGATGTCCGCGTTCTGCCTTGAGTTTCAGTGCGAGATCGACAAGGTCGGGCCATTCGTCCTTCATGTC
>SUST01000015.1 GCA_015063285.1 Thermoplasmata archaeon | reverse complement strand
TCCTCGCTGGCGGGGATGGTTATCAGGACATCGCAGTAGTTCAGCTCCTCCTGGAGAAGTCCGATGTCCTCCCTTCCGAATACGACGGCTATCTTCTCTGTGTACCCTCTGCAGTGTTCAGCGAACTCCCTGACGGGCATCGGTACGCGTGTGTAGTTGCTGTCCCCCTTGGTGACGACACCGCTGGTACCCACGACGAGGAAGCAGTCTTGTGTTGCTTCTTCCAGAGTGTTACAGATGACCGCGGTATCGAGGATATCCGCTCCGTGCTTGGATCTGCGGTACGCATCGTCCCCCAGCTCGCAGGGGTTGACCAGATAGAGCTCCTTCATGTCGAAGTTGGCCATTGACCTTGCTATCGCACCTACGTTCCCTTCGTATTTGGGACCGACAACCACCACACGGATCTCGGGCATAGTCTGTGACAGGACCACCGATTAAATAATCCCATCGGGACACATCAGTTCGCGACAATGCTTTCACGCAGAATCTCCAAGATATTCCTGATATCGATATCATGAAGCCTTCCGATTCTTTTTAGGAGGTGTTTTTCTTTGATTTTGATCAACTGCCCTAATTGAAGAGTTGAAGGTTTCACCAATCCAGCATATTCCCAAAACTGTATCTGGTATTCTCCCTCAAGGAATTTGCGAGGTTCGTGGGATGTTATCTGCACAGACAGCACATAGACTTCCTTTTCTTCGATGATGGCCACAGGTCTGATCTTGCTTTTGCTGGGATCGCTTTCAAATCTTACGTCGGCCAGCCAAACATCCCATTTTCTGAATTTACAGGAGCTGTTCGTATACATCATCTTCCGGGTTGTCCAGTTCGGAAGGGAGAATCGTGTTCCCTGATTCATCGAAGCGCCCTACGACCGGCAGTTTGGATGCGATACCGTCCTGGTCCAGTGTTCTGAGGGAAGGGGTGAACGGCATTGATTGATCTCTGACCGCTTGATGGAGGAATATACTGATAGCAGCAGATGTATTCATCCCAAGCTGATTAAACAGACTGTCACACTTCTGTTTGAATTCTGGACTGATCCGTACCGTTATACTCGCTTCTTTCATAATAATCAGCATATGATGAAAATATATAGATATTTGCTGATAATTCATCATCAATTGATGTATATTCATAATCGATATCTGCTACTGTACAGCCAGCAAGAGGATGGTATCGGTACATGTTTATCTACGATAGGGAAATAATGTGTTCAATCGGAGAAAGATTTCAATGGATATACCCAAGGACCATCCAAGATACAAATCGCTGATGACAAGGGAGCGCCTGGCCCATATGGTCGAAGAAGGTCTGGTCACCCCTACGGGACTGATCTCCCACGGAAGGGGAGAGGCCTACGACTATCTGATGGGCGAGAAGAGCATACCTCCCGCACTGGAAGCGGAGAAGGTGGCTGCGGCCTACCTTCTGAAAGCGAAGAACCCGGTCGTCTGCGTGAACGGCAACGCCGCTGCATTGGACCCGGAGAACCTAATAGCTCTGGCCAAAGCGATCCCGGCGAAGATGGAGGTCAACCTCTTCCACAGGACCCCCGAGAGGATGGAGGGACTGATATCCTATCTGGAATCCAAGGGTGCGGAGCACGTCCTCGGGCGTGAGCCCGACTGCAGGATACAGGGTCTCAATCACGACCGTGCACTGTGCACCAAGGAAGGGATCTTCGACAGCGATGTGATAATCGTCCCCATAGAGGACGGCGACCGCGCTGAAGCGCTGGTATCCATGGGAAAGGTGGTTATTTCCATCGATCTGAATCCTCTTTCGCGCACCTCATGCAAAGCTACAGTACCCATCTCGGATGAGATGACCCGTGCCCTCGAGAACATTATCCAATTCGTTTTGGAGCTTCGCGGCGACGAGGATACAATTCATAAAGTGATTAGTGATTACGATAGTTTAAAGAGCCGCCGCGAGACCGTGAGATACATATGCGATTCGCTTATGTCCGGTTTCGAAACGGGAGATGATTGAATGGACGACCTTCTAAAACAGGGATCCCTGAAGCTGCACTGGGTGGAGAACCACATGCCCGTGCTCCAGGAGATCAGAAAGAACTTCATCAAGGAGAGGCCCCTCGAGGGTCTCAAGATCGGAATGGCCCTCCACACAGAGGCCAAGACAGGGATGCTCGCCATCACATTGGCCGATGCGGGAGCGAACATACGCCTCGCAAGCTGCAATCCCCTGTCGACAGACGATTCGGTCGCTCTTGCGCTTCGCGACGAGTACGGACTGGACGTCTATGCGAAGAAATGGGAGTCGCAGGACGAGTACTACGCTAACCTGAACACCGTCCTGAACATGAATCCCGACCTGATCATCGACGACGGTGCCGACCTCATCACAATGGCGCACACCACCCGCAGGGAGGTCCTGCCCAACATCAAGGCCGCGAACGAGGAGACCACCACCGGAGTCACCCGTCTCAGAGCCATGGCCGCGGACGGTACCCTCCAGTTCCCCGTCCTCGATGTCAACGACGCGAAGATGAAGTTCCTGTTCGACAACAGGTACGGAACCGGACAGTCCGCATTCGACGGATGGATGAATTCCACCAACCTGCTGGTGGCTGGAAAGACGGTCGTCGTCGCAGGATACGGATGGTGCGGAAAGGGAATCGCCATGAGGGCGAAGGGATTCGGAGCATGCGTCATCGTCACAGAAGTGGATCCGGTCAAGGCCATCGAGGCCAAGATGGACGGATTCCAGGTCATGAGGATGATTGACGCCGTCAAACAGGCGGACATGGTATTCACCGTCACCGGATGCAAGGACATCCTCACCCTTGAGCACTTCCAGGTCATGAAGGACGGATGCGTCGTAGGAAACGTAGGACACTTCGACAACGAGATTAACAAGGAGCATCTCTACGCTCTGTCGGAGACATGCACCCGTGTCCGCGAGTTCATCGACGAGTACAAGATGAAGGACGGAAGGAGGATCTACCTCATCGGAGAGGGACGTCTCATGAACCTCGCCGCAGGACAGGGACATCCCGCAGAAATCATGGACATGTCCTTCGCCACACAGGCTTTGGGAATCGTGTACATGAGCCAGAACTACAAGGACATGCAGCCGATAGTCTACAGGGTACCCGACGAGATCGACAACAAGATCGCCGCGATCAAGCTCGATTCCATGGGAGTCCTCATCGACAAGCTCAGCGACGACCAGGTAAGATACACCACCGGATGGAAAGAGGGAACATGAGCGAACCCTTCCTGTCCGTATACGGCCACGTGACCGTCGACCAGATCCTCACAGTGAGGAAGTTCCCTGCCGACAATACAACAGAGGACATAATCACGAAGCTGACGACTCTGGGCGGCACCGGTACGAACATAGCAGTGGCAGCCGCGAAGCTTGGATGCCCTACGGCGCTGTGCGCCTTCGTGGGGAACGATTTCCCGGGAATGTACGAGAAGCAGATAGCCGATTCGGGATTGATACTGGACGAGTTCCTCCATGTGGACAAGTTCGAGACCTCCGGTGCGGTGGTCGTTAACGATCCCAACATGACGCAGAAGGTCGTCTTCTACCAGGGCCCCCAGGGATTCGCTGACGATCTGGACATCCTCCTCACCAAGAATGCCCAGAAGTCGAAGTACACCCACTTCTGTACCGGACAGCCCTCCTATTACATCAGGGTCATGGACGAGATCAAGTCCAAAACGAGGATCGCCATCGATCCCGCCCAGGAATCCCACAGAATCTGGAATTCCGATAATTTCCCGAAGGCACTGTCGAGATCCGATGCACTGTTCTGCAATAACTTCGAGGCGGAATCGCTGAAGAAGTATGCCGGACTCAAGGAGATCACAGATGCGGACGTCGATCTGGTCGTCTGCACACATGGGGCAGAGGGAAGCGTTGCCAAGGTCAAAGGGGAGATCATAAAGATCCCTACGGTGAAGGCCGAGAGGATCGCCGACCCCACAGGATGCGGGGACACCTATAGAGCGGGATTCTATACTGCGCTCTATAAGGGATATGAGATCCCGGAGGCGCTCACCATCGCTTCCACGGTGGCATCGTTCGTTATTGAGGAGACCGGCGCTCTGACGCACATCCCCACCTGGGATGCTGTCATGGAGAGGGCGGAGCCCTATCTCAGAGAGATCTCATGACACTCTATGCCCTCACGGGCACCCCCGGGACCGGGAAGACATCGATCTCAGCGGAGCTGCGCTCCAGAGGTTACAATGTCATCGACGGAAAGGATCACATCAAATCCCATGGCCTCCTGGGAGAACTGGATGCCGAAAGGGACACCCACGAGGTTGACCTGGATGATCTAAACGATTCTCTGGAAGAGTATCGCAAGAGTAAGGACCTATACATCCTGGACAGCCATCTCTCTCATTTCATGGACTGCAGCGGAATCATCGTGCTGAGATGCCATCCCGAGGTGCTGGCGGAGAGGCTTAGAGCTAGAGGATATTCCGAGCAGAAGGTCTGCGAGAACGTCCAATCGGAGGTCCTGGACGTTATTCTGTGTGAAGCGATCGATTCCGATATACCCGTTTGGGAGGTCGACTGTTCACGCAATGAAATAGCCGTCTCGGCCGACTCTATAGAAGAAATACTAATAGGGGAGTCCGACGATTACCTACCTGGAAAGACCGACTGGTCGCAGGAGATGGACAAATGGTTCTAGACGGACAGAGAGCGAAGGCCGATTTCGCATTGGCCCCCGTAGCCAAGAGACTCATCAATGTGAATCCGAATCTGGTCTCGTGGCTGGGGCTCATAGTCGCACTGCTCAGCGGTGTAGTGTTCTATCTCAGCGGCGATGACGACAGGCATTGGCTTCTCTTAGTCGGGGCGGCATTGGTCATCGTATCGGGATATTTCGATGCTCTGGACGGGAAGATCGCCAAATTGGGCAACAAGTGCAGCGCCAAAGGGGACTATCTTGACCATGTCTTCGACAGGTACGCCGATGTGTTCATGATAGGCGGAATCGCCTTCTGCGCATATTGGTGCAACCCGTACCTTGGTATGCTCGCTCTGGTCGGCGTCCTTCTGACATCCTACATGGGAACACAGGCACAGGCCATCGGTGCTCCCCGTCTCTACGCAGGTCTGCTGGGCCGTGCGGACAGGGTCGTGCTGTCCACGCTGTTCCCGCTCATCCAATACATAATGGAGATATTCGACCTGGGATCGTTCTACATCGATCTCGGATTTTGGGCCTTTGACATCAACTGGCTGGAGATCATGATGCTCTGGTTCGCCGTGGTCGGCAATCTGACTGCAATCCAGAGGGCCATCATCACATGGAAGAACCTTGGGAAGATGGAGAACGAGAAGAAGGAGTAATCCCCCTCAAGGGTTATGGTAACTCGGGAAGCGGGGCCTTTCCTACTATCATGTCCAGATTCACAAGCAGTACCAATCCTGCGCTTGCATAGTTCAATAGTTCTTCCTCGAACCCATTCACAGCGATGATCATCAGACGTGGATTGTAACCTCCGCTCAGCGATTCGACCCTCACATTTAGTTTGTTAAATACTGAAATATCGGCCTCGCTGCCATCGAATTTGCATTCTCCGAATAGGTCTATGCGGTTGTTGCCTTTGCGGACGGTGGCGATCAGGTCGATGTCCACATCCTCTGTTATCGTCTTCCCGTTCCCGTCTTTCATTATTTGACCGTCATAGTCTCTGACCGGGACAGAGCCCCACCAGCTACCAATCTCTGAACATGGATAATTCCTGGCTACGAGGTCTTTGCAATAAACCTCAAATTGGCTTCCCAGGAATGATGATATCAGCTGATGCATAGAATCGTATTTGGAGGCGTTCGTTGCAGTAATTGGAGAGTATCTCCTTACGATCCTGTAATGGAATGCCATGGGGCTGTCTGTTATCATGTATGTAGGATGTTTGCTATTTGCGCACATGAGATGTTTTTTGGAGACAAGTCTCATCGATTCGAGACCTTCCAAACATCTGCTGACCATCCGATCAGAGAGTTTGGTTACAGACGCTATCTCTGTGAACCTCACTGAACCGTTGCTCAATGCATTCAAGACTGACAGTGAAGGAATTCCCAACGTCCCCATCTCCACCATGATGATGTTGGTCGCATCCTCATTGAAGTTGCTGGTTTTGCTGAGTACGTAATCATCAATCATACTTTTGAAGTCAAGACCTCTGGCGCTTTCATGGTACAGAGGGATGCCGCCTAGGATGAGATAGGTCCTGAGAAGGTCCCTATCATCCATATTCGGATGGAAACAGCGCACCTCATCTATGGTTAGCGGCCCCAGCTCGATTATGCACATGAATCTTTGGTAGAGTGGTTTTGAGGAGTTCTTTATTTCGTTTATCATCAGGGAGATGGATGAACCGCATATTATGCACATAGAATCGCTGTTATCCACCATCCAATCTATGAAGAACTGGAGTTCCGAAGCAGCTGACTCCTTGTTCTGCGTTAAATTGGGAAGTTCATCGAATACGATGACTGTTTTCTCCCTCACACATATTGCTTTCAATGCTTTCATAACGAAGTAAAGCTCAGGTTTTTCGACCGATTCCCCTTTTTCGATTAACTCATAGGCCATCCTTTGGACGTTCTCCTCATAGGTGCCTTTGACCATGGAGAATGAGATGTTATTCTTGTCTTTGATGAATTCTTCGATCAAAGTGGTCTTGCCAATCCTCCTTCTGCCGTATATGGCGCAGGTCTTGTAGCGGTTCTTCTCCCATACGTTTTGCAGACGATCGAGTTCCTTCTTGCGACCTATGAATTCCATCGATTATGGGGATGCATTATGTTTATAATAATATTTACTTCAAATAATGAAGTAAAAACATTTTACTTCAAATTCTGAAGTATAATCAAAATACAATTAGAAATCACTCTGTGCCAGCAGTCTTGTCTTCATATGAAGGGACAGCATTGTTCTTGTCCCTGTCCTTCATCTTCGTCCTGTAGTACTTCAGAGGATGGTTCATCCATTCCTGCTCGCAGAGCCTGTCGGGATTGTAGCAGAGACCGTTGGTCTTCATGGTCTTGCATTCCGGTGGGGAGTACCCCTCGCCTCCGCTCAGCTCCCCCATGATGTGCTTGATCTGATATTCCGACTTGGATTCGTCGAAGTCCGGGGATTCCGCGAACACCCTGATGATGTCCTCATACCCCAATCCCAATGCCTTCAGGAATGTCACTATCGCGAACCTTGCGCTGTGCGGCAGGTTCAGACCGTTCCTGGACATCTCCAATATGTGCACCAGACAGGGCGGGAGGAACTCTGTCTTCATTCCCTCGCCGTTGGTGGGGCTCATCTTCATCTTGGTATCCGCCAGGGCCATGGTGACGGCAGTAACGTCGCCAGCGAGGTATCTCTTGTACTCATCGGGCGTGAGCAGCGGCAATTCGGACTCGATCTTGTCCTGGAGCGCGTTCTGCATCAGACGGCTGAACTTCTCCTGAGGGAGGTACACCACACCGTGGTGGATGTCGCTGTTGATCAGCTTCCAATCGACGCTGTTCAGTCTGCTGGACAGTCTGAGGAAATCGGGGAAGTTCATATGGATCGTGCCGTCGCGGGCCACCGTCGAATTGACCCCCAGCTCCTCGGAAACCATCAGCACGGTATCTCTATCCTCCTTGCTCAGGAGATTGTTCATCCGTACGGCTTCCGACAAGGCATATCTCTTCGTCAGGAAACGGTCGCCCACCTGGGAGACCAGCATCCTTGCGTAAGGATAGGACATGACCTCGATCAATCTGTCATAATCGGTCATGAGCTCCACATAGGACACCTCGGATCTCTCCAGCGCCTGGAGGACCCTCTCCCTGCCCCTGGTGCGTGCGGGGGCGTAGGATTCCGACGTGAGAAGGGATTCCAGGTCGGCCGAGTTCTTCTCCGCGAACTCCGCCGATTCCTTTAGGAACGGATACCTTGCAGCACGTTTAGTGTCCATGGCCGAATGACGAACGTACAGATAGATAACGTTTGACATCCGCCGTCAGTGCAGGGTTAACAGATATATCGCACGGCACGATATCCATCCGATATGGTTCACAAGGCACCTAAGGGGAACATCTCAGCGGAGGATGCGCTGAAGAGGCTCAAGGACGGCAACAGGCTCTTCGTGGATAAGGCGGAGTACTGCGGCGATATCACCGTCGAGAGGATCATCGATGCCGCGGACAACGGCCAGCATCCCTACGCTGCCATCGTCAGTTGTTCCGATTCGCGTGTGATCCCCGAAGTGATCTTCTCTGCCGGTATCGGCGAACTCTTCGTCATCAGGACCGCAGGCAACATCGTGGACGACATCAATACCTACGGCAGCCTGGAGTATGCCGTCGACCATCTGGGATGCAAGCTGATCGTTGTACTCGGGCACACCAAATGCGGGGCCATCGCAGAGGCATTGAACGGATTCAATGAGGGGCATTCCCTTCAGATCATCAAGGTCATCACCGATGCCATCGGTGACGAGAAGGATCCCGATAAGGCGTCCAGGCTCAACGTGGAGAACAGCGTCCGTGAGATCAGCGAAGGGAAGGAAGGCAGGGAAGGGCTGATGGTCATCGGTGCGATGTACGATATCGACCACGGCAACGTGGAGTTCTTCGAGTGATCATCCCAGAACTATGATGTCCTTCAGCTTCTCAACCACTGAAGGGTCCTCGATCACTTCTGCCAGTTCTTCCAATGATTTGAAAGGCCTCTCCATCACGAGCTTGCTGGCCCTCTTCTTGCCGATCCCGGGCAGTCCCGCGAGGGACGACATGGGCATGTGGTTGATGTCGAAGGGGTAGGTTATCCCGGTGATGGAACGGAATCCCCAGTCGGTTATGAACACGTCATGGAACTCGTCGGTGTCCACCTTGTAAGGGATACCAACCAACAGAGGATAGGAACCTATCTGCCTGCCGAACGTGGTGTTCCCGTCATTCAGCTCCATGTAGACATCCTTCAGGATTGTTCCGTACGGAACTATGCGCTCCAGCATGGCGCGGTCTATATTCTCTCTGATGTCCTCCTTGAACTTCTTGAACCTGCGCTGGTCCACCTTGACGTCGAACGGTCTCCTGACCGGGAGCACCTGGCGGATGTTGATACGGCGGACCATGAGGTCCTCGTCCCTGATCCTTTCGAGGATCTCCATGTCCATCCTGTAGGTGTCCTTCGTCTCTCCGTCCAGACCGCATATTATGTTGATCCCGGGGAGGAGTTTGGGCATTCCGCGTCCCCCTCTGTCTGAACCGACCTTGTTGATGAGCCTGACGGCATCCAGGACCTGTTCGGATGTGCTGTTGAGGTTGTTCTCCGTGATGACAAAAGGATCGGCGGACTCCATCCCCAAAGCGAGAACGTTGCCGTCGGTGCAGTTGTCCGCAAGGATACGGAGTATCTCCTCTGATTCCCCTGGATAGGATGAGATGACGGCGGGATTGGCGTTGTCCACGTGTATGGTGTCGAATCCCATGGAGTGAAGGCCTTCGAAGAGTTCCCTTACAGCATCCGGATTGGGGCGGGGCGTCTCCGAATCATCCTCGGAACCGTAGGATACTATGCATGTCTGGCCGCCGACACGGATGTTTCTGACTCCCAGATCCCTCAGTTTCTGAGCCTCTGCCAGGATATCCTTGGGGGACCTCATGAGGGGCTTGCCCTTCAGCGGTTCTATGCAGTAGGAGCATCCTCCTGACCTGTAACGGTGGCATCCCCTGTAGGATTCGATCTCGGCCACCAGCGGTTCGGGGAAGTCCTGATGCTGAGTGACGATATCAGCACCCAGCAGCATCCATCTGTTCCATTCCTCGAGGGTCCTGTACCTTTCCAGCACCTCTTTTCCGGAGATCCCGTCGAACAGCGATGCGGCGGGATCCTTCTTGATAATGAAATCAAAGGCCTCAGCCTCTTTGGAATCGGCGGCGGAGCCGCTTATCATCTTCCATCCCTTGAGTTTTGGAGTGATCTCCGCCAGCTCCTTGAGGGACATCGGCATGGTCCTCAGATACTTGCCTGGTACAGTGTTACCTGACAATACTACAGAGACGGCAGCATCGGGCAGTTTCCTATGCTTCCTGATCATGTCGATGGAGATGTACTCGACCCTATCCGCTCCCGCATCCAAGGCCGCGCCCGCTATGGAACGGATCATCGGGGAGATGTACGGCGGAACCCCTAATGCAGCGGGGTCGTCGATGTATCCGTCGATCAGGGCAATCACGATCTCTTTGGGCATGTCGTTTCCTCTGCTTTTTATTCACGTTCATTCAAATTGAAGACTTCTATCCAGTCTGATTTCATTGGTTCAATTGCAGAGATGTAGACTGATTCATCATCATGTTCGTAGAGGATGGCATATCCTTTCACCAAGAGCACTCTTACCGGAATAGCTCCCGATTCTTCCAATATATAGCCCAAATCAGCGAAATCAGACAATCTGCGACAGCCCTCTCTGATTTCATTCAGGATGCTTTCTGAGTATTTCGGAGGTAGATTGCAGCGAATGTTTCTGATCCTAATTTTGGCCTCATGGGAATAGAGGATGTTCATTCAGAACCTCCGAATTCCTCATCCATGTCCCTGTCGTCCGTCCAGCCATATTCGGATCCTGAACGCATACCTCTCATATGGATTTCCAGGAGTTCATCGAGCACCTTCTTCTTTTTGAATGCTGTTTGGTCTGAAACAACGGCGAACGGGAACCCGTGTTCGTTTAAGGATTGCTGGAGGAAGATGTTGATGGCATCTGATAACGTGACTCCGCATTCTGCATAGATGCGTTCCAATTCTGCTTTGATTTCACTGTTCATCCTCAGCTGATAAGTGTAGTCCTTGGGTGCTGTTACTACCTGCAGATCGCTCATTATTATCACTAATAATATTATGTACGTACATTGTATTATAATCTTTTTACGCGCCGTTTTAGAACTGGATGGGGGTGCCTTTTCCTTTATCATTATATAATTAGGATAAGAATGGGGTTCATTACCGACTACGGCTGGCGATGGGTATCAGCACGTATCGAGGTGAATGAAATGGCAAACGACCAGGAAATTAGCGTAGAGGAGCGTCTGGCCAAGGCGAAGAAGCCCGGACAGGACGCCATGAAGATGCACCCCTACTACGGGGGTAAGATCGAGGTCGTACCGAAGGCATGTGTAAGGTCCTTCGACGACTTCTCCGTTTGGTACTCGCCGGGAGTTGCGGAGCCCTGTAAGGACATAGCAGCGAATCCCGACAAGGTTTACGAGCACACATGGAAATGGAATACCGTTGCGGTCGTATCGGACGGAACACGCGTTCTTGGTCTGGGAGACATCGGACCCGAGGCCGCCATGCCCGTCATGGAAGGAAAGGCAATGCTTTTCAAGTATCTCGGAGGAGTGGACTGCGTCCCGATCTGTCTGGACACCAAGGATCCCGACAAGATCATCGAGACCGTCAGGCTCATCGCGCCCTCGTTCGGAGGAATCAACCTCGAGGACATCTCGAACCCCAAGTGCTTCGACATCCTCGACGAGCTCAGGAGGGACTGCAAGATCCCCGTATGGCATGATGACCAGCAGGGAACCGCCACCGTCGAGGTCGCCGGTGCGATCAACGCCATGAAGCTCGTGGGAAAGAAGCTCGAGGATGCGCACATCACCGTCATCGGAGCGGGTGCGGCATCCATCGCAATCGCAAGGCTCCTTCTCGCGACCGGATTCAAGCCCGAGCACATGTGCATGTGCGACTCCAAAGGAATCCTCAACCAGTCCAGGACGGATGTGGAGCAGGGATTCAAGCAGAAGTGGGAGATCTGTAAGAAGACCAACGGTGCAGGAAAGACCGGAGGAATGAAGGAAGCGTTCGAGGGAGCGGATATCGTTATCGCGGCATCCAAGCCCGGACCCGGAACCATACCTCCTGAGTACGTCGACCTCATGGCGGACGACCCTGTGATCTTCGCGACCGCCAACCCGATCCCGGAGATTTGGCCTTGGGAGGCCAAGGAGCATGGATGCAAGATCTTCGCAACCGGAAGGTCCGACTTCCCCAACCAGGTCAACAACTCCATGGGATTCCCCGCAATCTTCCGCGGTGTGCTCGACGTAAGGGCCAAGACCATCACGGACGAGATGTGCATCGCTGCGGCCAGGTCATTGGCCGCATCCGCAGAGAAGAAGGGAATCACCCCCGAGTACATCGTCCCGACCATGTCGGAGACCGAGGTCTTCATCGACGAGGCCGTCGCTGTCGGAGCAAAGGCTCAGGAGCAGGGCGTCGCCAGGCTCAAGCTCTCCAGGCAGGAGATGCACGACAGGGCAGAGTTCATGATCAACAGGTCAAGGAACCTCACCGCCCAGATGATGAAGGAAGGCTTCATCAAAAAATACGTCGAGTGATTCTTACAAACATTTCAGGGCCGAAAGGCCCTCAATTTATCTCTTCTTTGTCACAATATCTGCTTTAACAGTAGGACCAACGGCGCGGCGCCAAATTCAAATATTGTCGGTATGTGTAACAATTATGATATGTACAGGAGAGATGATTCTTGATTCGTACATAAGTGAGAATGGGGACTCTTCTAACCTTCGTAAGAAATTGAGCAGAGATGTAAAGGCTGGCAAGTATGTTCGGTTGAAGAGGAACCTGTACGAGACTAATGCGGATATACCTAGGCTGGCGTGGGCTCAGTCTATCTATGGCCCCTCATACGTCTCTTTTGACTATGCTCTTTCCTTTTACGGTATCATACCGGAATACGCATACAATGTATCTTGTGCAACGTTTGGAAACCACAAGGATAAGGCATTTCATACGGATAAATGCATTTTCTTCTATTCTGACGTTCCTAAGCAGGTATTCCCTATCGGGGTTGAATGCATGAATCTGTATGGTTATGCCGTCTATATTGCAACAATGGAAAAGGCCCTCTGCGATAAATTGTATAAGAAGTGGGTTGCCCTGAACAAGAAAGAGTTCGAAGCCCTTTTATTCGAGGATATGAGGGTCGATGAAGAAATCCTATTCGAGATGGATAAGGATATGATTAGACAGCTCAGTCAACTGTACAGATCTAGAAACGTTACAATGCTATCCCACTATCTTGATACAACGGAGCCGTTTGTATGAATGTATTGAGGCATATCACAGATATTTGTCCGCAGGAACCAATAAATGCAGTCAGGCTTGTCAGACGGTATCTGAATGAGATAATACTCACAGGATTGTATCGTAGCAACTTCTTTGGATATGCAGCGTTGTAGGGAAGCACTTCTTTGAGTCTCTTTCATGGTCTGGAAACTTATTCAGAGAAATTGTGTTTCGTTATTTTGAATGAAGGCCGCAAGGTTGAATTAGGAAAGATCTCAGGATATCTGAGGGATGAAATCGAATCCTTCGGAATCAATTTCAATATGGTAGAAAGGGATGGAGAAGGATTCGATACTTACGGATTCATTATCAAGGTCAACACCAGAAAGGTTTTGGAGTGGATCGGAATTCAAGAGCCTGTTCACGGATCATTCAGTTCAGATGATGCCATCATTGTTGAGATTGAGATAGTGAAGAAAGCAATAAAGAATTACGCTCTGGAGCATCATTACAAGACCTATCCTTTCCACTACGGCGTTACTATATTGGATCAATCCAGCTTGTTTGCATGTATCGTTTAGGACATTATCTGTTCAGATAATGCAGTTAACGGACAGGTTCTGTATGAATATGAAAGATTCATAGAATGGAAAATTCGGATAAGGATGCAGTTCCTTGAGAGCATCTTGGAAGGCAAAAATGCCTACGAAGGTTCTGGATTGGACGCAGAGATGCTGGTTTCAATTCTGTACAAGCGTTTTGAAGAAATAGATTACGAGAAAGCATCAAATGATGTTCGTGAATATATTCTAGATTCCAAGAACTCTGAAGACTGGTCCTCAGAACATTTCATCGACCTGTCCAAGAGGATCGTAATCGAATGAATCGACAACGGTAAAACCATAGATGTGCATCAATGGGCATGAAGTCCCTCGAGATCATCATGGAGGATATCGAGACCTCTAAGCAGGAGATCATCGAGTCCATGATGGATATGATACGCATACCCGCACTCGCACCGATCAACGGCGGAGACGGCGAATCCAAGAAAGCGGATTACCTCTGGACCCTGCTAACCGGTTTCGATACCGTCACCAGGCACGATGTCCATGATGCAACGGATCCGAATGTGATGAGGTCCAACATAATTGCAGTGAAACAGGGGAAGAAGGAAGGGACACTGTGGTTCGTCGCGCACATGGATGTTGTGCCCGTAGGGGATCTGGAGCTGTGGGATACTATGCCGTTTGAGCCAGAATTGAAGGACGGTAAGATCTACGGAAGGGGAACCGAGGACGACGGGCAGTCCGTCATATCCTCCATATTCGCCGCCAAGCAGTTCAACGGGCTCGAGCTCGAGGGGATGTCCCTGGGCCTGGCCCTGGTGGCCGACGAGGAGACCGGAAGCGTCCACGGGATCCAGTACCTCATAGATCAGGGCATCTTCAAACCGGGCGACATCATAATGGTGCCCGACCACTGCTCTCCCAATGGAGAGGACATAGATGTCGGGGAGAAGCACATCCTGTGGCTGAAGGTCTGTGTGGAAGGGAAGACCACCCATGCATCAACTCCCAATCTGGGCATCAATGCGTACAAGGTATCCACGCTCCTCCTCATGGATCTGATAGAGTCCTTCGACAGCAGGTTCGGCGATACCAACGATCTGTATCTGCCCAAGAATTCCACTTTCGAGCCTACCAAGAGAATCGCCACGGTCGAGAACGTGAACACGATCCCGGGCTACGACGAGTTCTGTCTGGACATACGTCTCAATCCTGAATACGATCCGGATATCGTCCTGAGCATGGTGAACGAGACCGCTCAGGTATATGCTGAATCCACCGGGGCCAAGATCACTGTAGAGGTCCTGCAGAAGGCTGTAGCGGGAAGGCAGTCATCGATCGAGTCGGAAGGATTCAAAGCGCTCCGCGATTCGGTCAAGGAGGTGCGCGGCATTGAACCCTATGCTGTCGGAATAGGAGGAGGCACCTGTGCGAACTTCTTCAGGCTGAAGGGATTTGATGCTTATGCGTGGCAGACCGGGGACGGTTCACTGCATGCGCCCAACGAGTATCTGAAGGTAGACAATCTGATAAACGACACGAAGGTGTTCGCCAGAGTGATCTACAAGCTCTGTATGTGAATCACTCGAACATCCTTGAGATCATCCACTCGGTGTTGAACTTGACGATGTCGTCGTATTCCTGACCGTTGCAGACGAATGCGATGGGCTTGCCGATGGTGTGGGCTATCGATAACGCAGCTCCGCCCTTGGCGTCGGTGTCGATCTTGGTGAGGATCACTGCGTCGATTCCAACGGCATCGTCGAAGACCTTCGCCTGCTCTATGGCGTTGTTGCCTGCCAGGGAATCTCCGACGAAGACCTTCAGGTCGGGTTTGGCGACCCTTACGATCTTCTTCATCTCCTCGATGAGGTTGCTGTTGGTCTGCATACGTCCTGCGGTGTCCACGAGGACGACGTCCTTCATCTTGGACCTTGCGTGCTCCACCGCATCGTATGCGACAGCGGCGGGGTCTGCGTCCTGAGTCTGCTTGACGATCTTGCATCCCAGCTTGTCGGCGTGGATGGTCAACTGCTCTATCGCACCTGCCCTGAAAGTGTCGCATGCGGCCATGACGACGGTCTTGTTCTGGTCCTGGAGACGCTTGGCGATCTTCGCGATGGCCGTGGTCTTACCGGTACCGTTGATACCGACGAACATTATGACGGTAGGCCTCTTCTGCTCGGCGATCCAGCTGTCGAAGTCGAACTCGTTGATCTCGAGTACGTCCCTCACAGCGTCCTTGACGGCCATCTCCACAACCTCTTCCAAGGAGTAGGAGCGGTCGTACTTCTTGCCGAGGAGGTTCTCCCTGACGCCTTCCTTGATCTTGTCCGCCACAGGGACGGCGACATCGGCTTCCAGCAATGTGAAGTATAGCTCGTCGAGGATCTCGTCCAATGCGGAATCCTTGATCTTCTTGCCGCCGCTCTCCGATACGATCTCGGATGACTTGTGTGCCCCTGCGGCCTTCTGCTGCTTCTGGAGCTTCAGCATCTCCTTCCTGGAGAGTTTGGGCTGTTCCGGCTGTGCCGGTGTAGAATCCTGTTGAATCGGTTTTTCAGGAGTGGCGGTCTGTTCGTCCTCTTTGCCGAAGATCTGCTCCTTGTCGAGTTCCTTGTCGGCCTTGCTGAACAATCCTTTCAGCTTGGATTTGAGAGAATCGAACATTCCGGACCACTCACTGCGTTGGGGTTTGCTGTCTGTTCATATACTCGATCTGTACAGCCTCGGAGACTGTGGACAGGGCCTTCTGGACCTCGTTGAGCGCGTCAACGGTCTTCTTGAGGGCCTCTGTGAGCTCCGCGGCGTTCGCCTCCATGTACTGGCTTGCATCCTCGGGGGTCTTCTCAACGGAGATGTTGGATCCGATTCCCACGATGATGTTCTTGTTGGAGGCGACCTTGACGTTCATGAAGGACGAAGCTCCGATGGGCACCATGATCTCATCGCCTTCTTTGGCGGCGAGCAGGGCCTTGATCGACTCGTTGGCCATGTTGACCTCGTCGAGGGTCGAGCGCAGAACGTTGACCTGACGGCTGAGCGCCTCGGTCCTGTTCTTGTAGCTTTCCATCAGAGCGAGCATCTGACGGAGTTCGTCGTCGTTCACGTTCACTCACCGATCTGGTATTTCACGACGTGGTTGGTGACCTCTTCTGCGGAGAGCTCCTTGACCTCGGCGATGTTGATCTGCCATCTCTTCAGCTTGTGCTTGCTTCCGATGGTCGAGAGTGCCTTCTCCTTGACTGCCGCCTCATCGGCAGCGGCCATCTCTACAGCGAAAGGCTGCTGCTTCTGCCTGGGGTCGGCATAGGTTCCTGATACGAGGAATGCTTTCATTTTAATTACCTAAACCACGTGATAAAGGACCTATTAATAAAGATATCGCGTACAATTTAGTGTTTTATACGACGGTCCAGCGCCTTGAAAACGGTGTGAAGGCTGGGATGAATGCAATGTGCCAGCTCAGAAGAGTTTCTCCTTTTGGCTCTCCTCCGATGCGAATCCGTAGGAGGCGTATTTCCTCCCTATGAGGAATATGGCGGCGTACTCGGGGACGGTGGTCTCTCCGCTGAGCTTGAAGTGCTGTCCCTTCATGTCCAATTCCATGTCCTTCCTCATGGTTACCTTGACCTCATCGTCGGTGTATTCCGAGGGTACGGCCATCTGCAGGGGATCGAAATCGGTGAGCTCGGCACGGGTTATCGGCGTGACCCTCAATCCGCTCTTGCCGTGTATGGATCCCGGAAGACGGATCAGCCTCTTGATGTCGGCTGTGACGGGTTCATCGACCTCTCCCGAGAGGCGGGGCGCCATATCCTCCTTCATTATCTTCACCAGGATGTTCTGGGTGGACTGCGAGAGCATGGCCATGGTGTTCTTCTCGAACAGGAGCCCTCTGGTCTTCTTCAGCTCCTCATGGGCCTTGAAGAGCGTGGCGGATTGGCTTCCCTTGATGCTGGGGTATTCCTTCTTGAACTCCTTCACGTCCCCGTCGCATAGGTCGTTGACTACATCCATCAATGCGTTCCTCATCATCAGCTTCCATCCTCCGGAATCGGCAGGGGGTATGAGACGGTCCTTGGCGACGTTGGTGCGCACACCGTTCCCCGTGGCGATCTGCGATGTCGCCACCCTGTTGTACGGGAACACCCAATCGATGTTCAGTCCGGAACCTGTGATGAAATCCACCAGCTCCCTCCTCTCGGGGGAACCCAATCCCATTATGTCCGGTGTCCTGACGTGTGCATGGTATCCCCTTCCGCCGGAGAACGTGATGTGTATCTGGTCCTCCTGGAATCCGAGATTGTCCATCAGGAAGGTGTCTACCAGATGCATCATCTGAGAGCGGATCTTTATCAGCATCTCGGCGTAGGTCATGTTCCCTGCGCCCTCTAGGTGGTCGGCGTCGAGGTCGAATATCAATTCCGCTCCCATCCACCCCTTCTCGTCCATCGTTGGCGCATCGGGCTTGCGGTAGTAGGATGTGGAGTAGTAGCTGTGCGACGGTACCTGTCCGGCCATAAACCTGTGCAGCTCTGCCGAATTGTCGAAGGCCATGTGCCTCTGGACGAAGGTCTTGTCGAAGAACATGAATCCGAACTCCCTGCGGGTGAACCTGTCCGGTAGTGCGGGCGTGTTCGCCTTGTAGTATTTCCTGAATGCCTTCAGGAGGAAGCGCTGGTTCGAATCCATCGCAGATGCCATCGGCGGGGTCTGTCTTTAAACTTTTGATGAGCCGTCGGGAAGAAGAGTGGATGCCGGCCGGGAGTTGAGGGTTGACGCTCCTCCCGGCCTATCCGAGTGATATTGTTGGATGGCGATTCGATGCGTTCCCAGTCTTGTCCGGAGTGAAACGGACTGATAACATTACCCGTCTTGAATTCGGCATATATAAAGGAGCGAGGTGTGTTCATCGGAGAGTCCGTGAAGTCTTACAATTCCACTGACAATCCTGGTTTTCCCGAGAGGGATGATATGTCCGATATCTAGCCAGATGTTTTTCGTGCGTCCTATTTAACGTTGTATGTTTTTATGCAAAGAAACCCATCCTTGACAGCATGGCAGATAAATTCGACCAGCTGGTCATAAAGGCATCCGACGGGGATGCAGAGGCTCAGTACGAGCTCGCGAACATCTACTACGACGTCTTCGACAAGCATTTCTCTCCAGAACTCGCCGCCAAGTGGTATCTGAAGTCTGCCGAGCAGGGCAACGCCGATGCGCAGTTCTGCATCGCAAGGCTCTATTCATGGGGCGACGGGATCGAGGCATCCACAGAAGAGGCCGTCAAATGGTACAAGGAGGCCGTGAAGCAGGGGCACTCGGATGCGATGTGCGACCTTGCGGGAATGTACCTTTACGATCCCGACGTGAGAAAGTCCAAGAAGAAGGCCATCAAACTGTACGAGGATGCGGCGGCCATGGGCAACTCCAACGCCCAGTACTTCCTCGGACTGATCTATCTCGACGGGGAATACGTCGAGCAGTCCTTCGAGCAGGCCCGCAAGTGGTTCAAGCTCGCAGCGGACCAGGGCAACCCCTATGCGCAGTTCGACCTTGCGGAGATGTACTTCACCGGATTCGGGGTGAAGAAGTCCAAGAAGGAAGCGTTCAAATGGTATCTGATGTCAGCTAAAGAGGATCACGCCTTGGCACAGTACGCCGTCGCTACGATGTACCTCGAAGGAAAGGGTACGAAGCAGTCCTACAAGGATGCCTTCAAATGGATGAAGGAGGCCGCGGAACAGGGCGTCACCAATGCAATGTACGACCTCGCTCTGATGTATCACTACGGTACCGGTGTCAAGAAGTCCAACAAGGAAGCGTTCAAGTGGATGAGGATCGTCGCCGACGACCTCTTCGAGGCCGAGGACGAGTACGAGTTCGATGAGGGATTCGACGAGGAGCTCCCGGAGTCTGAAGAGGAAGAGGACGAGAAGGATTGAAATCAATAATTCCGGAGGTCAATCCTCCGGAAACAAACTATTACGAATTTTTTGAGATCTATTTTTGGAAATAACATCCAACGAATGTAAATGTACATAGTTGGTCAATTTGGAATGACCGTATCCAGATACCGTCAAATACAGGTTGGGTATCGGACTGCACATGGCTTCCAAGAGACGCGAGGAGGAGAGCCGCAGGCTGCTCGAATCGGAGAAGGCGATGTCCAATATCGTTCAGGACGATCGCACGGACAGGGTGTGTCCGAGGTGCGCCGTGGCGACCAGTCTCAAGAAGTGCCCCAAGTGCGGCGGAGAGACCATTCCGATGGAATAATCAGCCGATTTAATTTCATTATATGTAATATAAATACTAAGGAGGAAATATTATCCGTCATGTATGGAGCTCGCCTCATCGTGGACAGGTCTAAACTGACCAGGGAGCATCCATGCCATAGGTTCCTGCCCATCGATATCGCTTCCGAGGGTGTCGAGGTGGGGATACAGAACTGTGCGATGTCCGCGGAGGGTTCTGGGCATTCGTTCATCAGGATCACGGATCCGTCGGATTCCATGCCTCAGGGCGATTTCGTCTACGAGGGCGGAAGGTCCAACGTCACACGCGTGGCGCCGTGTCAGTATACTGCGATGGTGAACAACAAGAAGTGTATGATAGCATCAGTCATCAACCGGTCGGGCTGCTTCCTGACCTCGGCCATCCCGATCACCGACACCCAGATCAGATGGACCCTGATAGGTCCCGACGGCGGCAGTCTTCACATGCTCTTCAAGGATCTCAGGGAGAACGGTTACGAGTTCGCGGTCGAATCCATAGGCGCGATCAATCAGGAGCCCATCCTCACTTCCAAACAGGAGAGGTGTTTCAATAAGGCCGTCGAGATGGGCTACTACAGCGTTCCAAAGAAGACGGATCTGGACAAGATCGCAGAGGCTTTGGGCATATCGAAATCCTCTCTGAATGTGACGCTCAGGACCGCGGAGCGCAACATCTTCAGATTCTATTCGGAGGGGTTCGTCGTTTCCGATAAGAGGAACGATTGAACATGTTCGCAGTCCCGGTTATCTATCGATATCCTGATCCTATAACCATTGGTCGAACGTACCCCATGTCCCGCCAGGAGAGGTTCGAATGACCATTGATGAGACTAAAAAGAAGAAGATGCTTTCGTACAGATGGCTGGTTTTCATAGCCTTGGCTATCGCATACTTCTTTGTGTATTTTCACAGAACGACCGGCGGTGCGATATCCACCACCCTTATGGACTATTTCGGGGTCGGTACGGCTTCGGTTGCATTGCTGGCATCAGCTTATCTCTACGCGTACACCCTGATGCAGATCCCCAGCGGTATTCTCACGGACCGTATGGGTCCGCGCAAGGCGGCCACCATATTCGTTGCCCTGATCGCAGTGGGTTCGCTGCTGAGCGCATACTCCGCGACGGCGAACGATTTCAACCTGATGATAGCCGGTAAGTTCATTATCGGTATCGGTGCGGCCGTCGTATACATCCCGATCATGAAGGTGCTTGCCGTATGGTTCCGTAAGAACGAGTTTGCCACCATGAGCGGTATCCTGCTCCTGGTCGGTAACGTCGGAGGAATCGCCGCGGCCACCCCGATGGTCCTTATGATGGACGCTCTGGGGATCGAGATGACCTACATAGTGCTGGCCATTATCACCGCGCTCATCGCGCTCCTCGTTTGGCTCCTCGTGAGGAACCATCCCATGGAGAAGGATCTTCCCAGCATAGAGGAGATCGTCTCCGAGGAGACCGGACAGCCTATAACCGAGTCCACCTCCGAGAAGATGGGTACCGTGGAGGCCCTGAAGAGGACCTTCCTCAGCGGGCGCAACTTCTGGCCCCTTGCGATATGGTTCTTCGTCATGTACGGGACCATCATGCTATGGCAGGCATCGCAGGCCGGTGCGTACTACAAGAACATTGGGGGATTCGATGCCGGCACCGCGGGTATGATGCTCACCATGGTAGGAGTCGGAATGGTTTTTGGATGCCCCCTTGCCGGGAAGTTGTCCGATTCCTACCTCCATTCCAGGAAGAAGGTCGTCATAATCGGTACCGTGGTGTACACCCTGATCTGGGCGTTCATCTACCTGACCGCCGATTCCAAGGACATACTGACCAATGACATCGTCCAATACGCCATCAACTTCTGCTTCGGATTCTTCGGAGGATTCTTCGTGGTATCGTATGCACAGATCAAGGAGCTGTACCCTATAGCCATGGCAGGGACCTCCACCGCTGCGCTGAACCTCTTCCCGTTCGCGGGAGGGGCGATACTGATCACCATAGCAGGTTTCCTTGTGACCGATCAGACCCTTGACCAGTACAAGACCGTATGGCTGATGGCCCTGGGATTGATGGTCCTCGGATGCATCTGTGCGTTCCTGTCCAAGGAGAAGGAGCACGACGCGTGAGGATTAATCAGACAAGACCTCCAAACCTCTTTCCCTAAACATCTTACCGGGTGCCGGTATATGGCATCCGGGTTATCCAGATATTCTAACACGAACATGTTCGTATCCTTTTAGATATACTAACACCACGATGTTTTTTACGGCAGGACATGGGCCAACCTGGACCTATGTGTGGTCTTGGATCGACCAACATCTATGAAGAAGGAGGCATAAGATGGATGAGAAAGCGATCCTGAAGGAGCTAGCGGATGCAGTAATCGCATGCGACCCGCCAAGGGCGAAAGCGGCTGCAGAAACGGCCCTGAAGGAAGGAATGGATCCCGTTACGGCGATCAATGAAGGATTGGTCGTGGGAATGGGAGTTATCGGAGACAATTATGCGGAGCGCAAGATGTATCTCCCGCAGGTATTGGTCGCGGCGCACAGCATGTACGAAGGTTTGGATGTGCTGATCCCGGCGATACCCAAGGACGAGAGCCTCACCAGCAAGAGTGCTGTGACGGCCGTCGTGCAGGGAGACGTCCACGATATCGGCAAGAACATCGTGAAGACCATGCTCACCGCATCAGGATTCATAGTCTGCGACGCGGGAAAGGATGTTCCCGGAGCAGAGGTAGTCAAGGATATGCTTGACAACAAGGCGGAGGTCGTCTGTCTGAGTACCCTGATGACCCCCACCATGGACAGCATGCAGGATGCCGTGAGGATGATCAAGGAGAGCGGATACCGCGACAAGGTCATCATCACCATCGGCGGACCGCCGACCACCCAGGCGTTCGCCGAAGAGATAGGAGCGGATCATAGGGACGAGAACGCGCAGCAGTGCGTGAAGTACGTCAATTCGAGGTTGTGATTGAAATGGCAATGTCATGCAGAGAAAGAGTATTGGCAGCTATGAAGCAGGAGGATCTCGACCGTCCTCCGGTAGCGGTGTTCACCACCTGCGACACCATCGATATGATGGAGGCCTGCGGCGCGAAGTGGCCGGAGGCACATTCGGACCCGCAGAAGATGGCCACCCTGGGATGCGCCCAGGCGGATTACTTCGGATTGGAATCGGTGAGGGCGGGATTCTGCCTTACCGAGGAGGCCGAGGCGCTGGGATGCCCCATCAATATGGGAACCCAGAGATCATCGCCCATGCTGAAGGGACATCCGTTCACGTACAACCCGATGAAGAAGATTTACGACGAGCCGGACAACCTTCCGGACATCGATGAGTTCCTCAACACCGGAAGGGTGAAGACCGCCATCGACGCGATGGCCATCATGCACAAGACGCACGGAGAGGACTATGTGGTCATCGGAGGGAACACCGGACCGTTTACCCTCACCGGACATCTACTCAACACGGAGAACCTGGTCTACTCGGTATGGACCGAGCCCGAGAGGGCGCAGAAGTGGGTTGGTGCTATCGCACCTTACTGCAAGGCGTTCGGACAGGCGATGCTCGACAACGGGGCCGACGTAGTCCAGATGTCGGAGCCGTCGGCATCGACCGATATCCTGGCGCCTACCGACTTCCCAGTGCAGTCAGGCCAGTTCGTCAAGGACTGTCTCGGTGGATTGAAAGGAATGTCGATCCTGCACATCTGCGGAGACTCCGCACCGATCATCCCGTACATGCTAGACACCAATGCGGATGGAATCTCGGTAGAGGAGAAGGTCCCCTCGGAGAAGGCGGTGGAGATCGCGAACCACAGAGGATGTCTCGTTGGTAACGTGGGGTGCGCATTCCCCTTGTTCAAGGGAACCCCCGAGGATGTCGCTGCAGCCGCAAGACACAGCAGGGATGCAGGATTCAACATCATATCCGCAGGATGCGGAGTGCCCATCGGAACCCCGGCGGACAACATCCGTGCCCTGGTTAAAGCGATAAAGGGTTGAACTAACACTAAAGAATGCCAAGGGCCGGCCTCAGCGGTCGGCCCGATAACCCTTTCAATATTTTTTGAAAAGTATCACTGGATGCAGGATCATGCGCGGTCTGCTGAATCCTATCACGTTCTGGATTCTATCGCGCATTTCCGAGTTGTAGCATCTCGAGGGACATCCAGCGCATCTGATCTGCGAATCGTTGTTCATGCAGCTGTCGATGCGCTCGAAGGCGTAATCCCTGAGCCTTTTGCAGTCATCGCACAGGTCCTGACCGTGATTTTTCCTGCAGTACATGGAGATCATGAATCCCATGGTCTCTTTGCGCTCCGCGATGAACTCCTCCTTGGTCTTCATGTTCCCTACTGAATTTTGGAAAGAATAGTAAGTAAATTTCTTTTCTTACCATTGTCAGCCGAAAAGCGTCAGTAATCGTGCTCCTCTATTATCCTGAGGAAGTTCTGGAAGATCTCCACCCCGTGCTCGGTGTTCTCGACCTCAGGATGGAACTGCACTCCCCAGATCGGTCTGTCCCTGCAGCGGACCGCCTCATGGGGGCATCCGTCGGAATATGCGATGACATCGAACCCCTCCGGGACTACTTTCACTTCATCGTTGTGGGATGCCCATACCGTGAACTCGTCGGGAAGGTCCCTGAAGAGATCGTCGTGATTTGTCACCTTCAGCGGGACGGCACCGAATTCGGGTGTGGATCCTGGACCCAGTGTACCGCCGAAATGCTCTGAGAGGAACTGCATACCTGCGCACACCCCTAATATGGGGAAGTCGGCCTTGTCCAGATATTCTCCGTTGTTGCCCATGGCCGCGCCCTCGGTGGCGACGTTGGGCGCTCCTCCGGAGAGGATCAGACCGTCCACGTCCTTGATCTCGTCGAACGGTGTTGTGTTCGGAACGATCTTGGTTTCGACCTTGAGGTATCTCAGGACGCGCCACTCGCGGTGTGTCCACTGGCTTCCGTTGTCGATGACGTAGACTTTCATCGGATGATGTGATGGTCGGATACGGTAAAAACGTATCTGTCTTCTCTTTTATTCGGATCCCAGGACGGGGTCAGTATCCTCGGAGAGGTCCTGCGCGAGCATGAACATCGCGTAATGCGGAATGGTGAGGATCATGTTCTCCTCATCGTAGCCGAAGTTGTTGGATGAGACCTTTATCGCCAGCTCCTTTGGGTTATGGTCGCGGAACGCCTTGAGGGAATTCATGGTGCCCGAACCCTTCTTCACATCTATCGGAACGACCCTTCCGCGGTTCGGGACTATGAATTCGAATTCATGATGGGATTTTCCGGTCCAGTAGTAGAGGTCGATACCCTTGGCGGCCAGCTCGTCAGCGACATAGTTCTCGTAGAACACTCCTGCGAGGGAGTTTCTCTTGTCCTTTGCGATGAAATCAGAGAAGGGGATCCCGCTCTGATAGGTGAACATCCCTATGTCGCCCAGGTACAGCCTGAAAAGGTTGCTGTCGGAGTCGGACAGCGGTAGGGTGACCTTGTCGGTCTTGTTAAGGCTCCTGTGAACTACGCGGGCCAGCTCCAGCCAGATGTAGGCGCTCTGATAGTCCCGGTTGGTCTTTCCCTTGTCAGTCTGCGATATCTTGTAGTTGCGGTTCTCCTTGTTCAGCTGGGAGAAGATGCTCTGGTAGACCTTCCTTGTCTTAAGGATCATCTCCGGGGATATGTTGTATTGACTCATATCCGCCAGATAGTTGTCGTAGATGGAACTCAGGGTTTTGGAGACATCCACGTAGGATCCCGTTCTGATGAACTTGTCCACGGCCTCCGGCATGCCCCCTATCGACATGTAGTCGTGGAGGAGGTCGGTGGCAAGGTCGTGCTCGTACTTCTCCATAGGTCTGCAGGATCTGTATGATTCCCTAATGCGGTCCAGCATCACTGGGTTGACGTTGAGGAGATACTCTTCGAAATTAAGCGGGTAGAGGTCGAGTGAGTCGACGCTGCCCACGGGGAATAGGAAGCTGTCATCCTTGTTCTCCTTCTGCATCTCCATCATGGCCAGTCTAACCATGGAGCCCGTAGCGATGACGGGGATCTTCTTGTGCTCTTGGCAGAAGTATTTCAGGGATGTGAGGACTGAGAGGCACCTCTGCATTTCATCGAATATCAGAGGCGTGTCCGGACCTATCTTCTTCATGTAGCGGGCCTCTATGTATCTTAGATACTTGTCGGGGTCGGAGGTTGTGGAGAAGAACGATCTCGCTTCCTCATCCTTGGCTAGATCGATGTATAGGGCCTTGGGGTGCTCTTTCATGAAGAGGGTACGGAGGAGGTATGTTTTGCCGACCTGTCTTGCCCCCCAAATAATGAGCGGTTTCCTGTCAGGGGATACAATCCACTGTTCCAGATACCTAATTGCAAGCCTTTCCATCGTATCGCAGATACATGTTTTTACAGGTATTTATTAGTTTCAAATACATGTTTTATCAAGTTTTTCGGGCTTTCAAATACAGGTTTTGAAGGGATTTTACGGTCTTCAAATACATGTTTTATCAAATTTTTATCCGTTTATGGAAGGATAAAACACGTCCAAAATGAGGTTTTATCCTCCTATGGAAGGATAAAGTATGTTTGAATTATGGTTTTATCCGTCTATAGCCGGATAAAAAGATGATCAAGAAATCCTGTATTCACAGGCATATCGCCATGTACAGCGGGAGGAACAGGACATTCCCTTCCTTCTTCAGATCCTTCGAGAACAGGACGTATGGCTGCCCAAGTGTTTTGGAATGCTTCTTCATCAGGTAGTCCAGCGAGGAATGGTTGGAATAACCGCTGGATTTCACCTCAATCGGATCGATCTTCTTCCCGTGCCTCACGAGGAAGTCCACCTCGTAGCGGTTCTTCCCGTCGTCCTTGTAGAATGTGTGGAAGAACAGCCTGTGTCCGTTGCTCTTCAGGGTCTGGGCGACGATATTCTCCATGAACATGCCCTCGTTCAGATGCATCTTGTCATTGAGGATGGAATCGTAGATGTCATGCTCTATCGATTCGTTCTCGTTTATGGCCAGGCTTACGAGCAGGCCAGTATCGCCCATGTACAGCTTTACCGAGGACAGGTCGGTGTTCAGATTCAGTCCCGCGCTGGGGACGGTGGAGTTGTAGCAAGCGTTAGCTATCATCGAATCCTCCAGCCAGTAGATAGGTTCGTCAAAGCTGTTCATCCGGCCATGCTTCTCAATATCTGATAACGTTACTCTCTTGTCGTGTTTGGATAGCTCCGATGGTATGGATTCGAACAGCTTCATGGTCCTCAGTTTGTTATCTTTGGCTTTTTTCGAGATGTCTTCACGGTAGAGGTCCAGGATCATCCTCTTCTGTTCCTCCGCCTTTCCGAAATTGAGGGTGGCAGCGTATATCTCAACAACTTTTGGCATCCCTCCGACTATCATGTACTTTCTGAATTGGTCCATGATGGATTTGTGCAGGTCGTTTCCGAGCGCCAGTTTCTTTTCGAAATGTTCCCTGATCAATGGAACGGTGGTCTCATCGCCCAGGGCCCAGCAGAACTCCTCGAAGTCCATCGGGTACATCCTTATGCGTTTCTCTTCGGAAGGGATGATGATGTCCTTCACGTTCTCATGAATGGAGATGAGCGAGCCCGTCTCTATGTAGTCGTATCTGCCGTCGGCGACAAGGAATTTGATTGCTTCTCTGGCGCGGGGGAATTTCTGAGCTTCGTCGAATATTATGAGTGATCTGCGCTCATACAGCTTGACACGCATCATGCTGGAGATCTTCTGAAGGACTAAGGGGATGTCAGATAGGTCATCGAACAGATCCCTGAATGCCTTCCCGACCTTTCCGAAGTTGATCAGAATGTAGGAATCGTACTCGTTTTTTCCGAATTCCTCGACGATGAAGCTCTTGCCGACACGTCTGGCCCCTTCGATGAGCAATGCGGATTGTCCGTTGCTCTCCGTCTTCCATTCGAGCAGTTTCGAATAGATCTTCCTCTTCATCGCCATAATCTATAATATGCACTGTCCTTAAAATGTTTTATGGTCAATTTCTACACTACCCTTAAAATGTTATAAGCAGAAAAATTGCACTGTCCTTAAAATATTGGTGCTTAATATATAAAGGAGATAAAAAATATAATTGTGAAGAACAGCCCCCGAAGGAGCCTGTATTTTCACTCCCATTCTATGGTCGCGGGAGGTTTGTTCGTTATGTCGTACACGACACGGTTGACGGATTGCTTCATGGTGTTCGTGATGCGTTGACTCATCGCGTCCAGGACATCGAGGGGGATCTTCGCATAAGTGGCCGTCATACCGTCTATGGATGCCACCGCGCGGATGGCGATGGTCCTTCCGTATGCCCTCCTGTCTCCCTGGACACCGACGGATTTGGAAGGAAGCAGCACAGCGAAGTACTGCCAGGGGAGCTCCATCTTTCCCGCTTCGGCGGCCTTCCTGATCTCATCCTCAACTATGTAGCACGCTTCGCGGACAACCTCTATGTTCTCCGGTGTGACCTCGTCCAAGCATCTCACCGCGAGGGCTGGTCCCGGGAAGGGCTGCCTCTCGGAGGCGGCAACGTTCAGCATCCTGGCGAGGTCCCTGACCTCATCCTTGTAGAGGTCCCTCAGAGGTTCATACAGAGACATGCCCATCTCCTTGGGGAGTCCTCCGACGTTGTGGTGCGACTTGATGGTGTCACGGACACCGTCCCCAGATTCTATCCAGTCGGGAGCGATGGTTCCCTGGATGAGGAACTCTGCGCCGTATTCCTTCGCCCTCCTCTCGAAGACGCGGATGAACTTCTCGCCGATGATCTTCCTCTTCTGCTCGGGTTCCGTCACCCCTTTCAGGGCGGCGAAGAACTCCTCGGATGCATCCTCGATGACGTAGTTGAAGCCCATGGACTTGAACATCTGCTCGACCTCCTCGGTCTCGCCCTTCCTCATGAGCCCGTTGTCCACGTAGACCGCCAATAACCTGTCTCCGATGGCCCTGTGGACCAGTGCGGCGGCTACCATGGAGTCCACTCCTCCGGAGCATGCTATGATGGCCTTGCCTGTGATTTTGGACCTGGTGTCCTCGATGGTATCGTTGATGAAATCCTCAGCACCCAACATCTTCCTTTACCTTCTTGGAATCGGCAATGACCTTGTCCGCCTGCTCCTGCCTGTAATCGGACAGCTTCTTCTGAAGATCGGGACAGCCGATGGCGAGCATCTCTATCGCAAGCACGGCCGCATTGTCCCCGCGGTCGAGACCTACAGATGCCACAGGGATCCCTGGAGGCATCTGGACGATGGAAAGTAGTGCGTCGTAGCTGAGCGTTCCGCTTACTGGAACCCCTATGACGGGCTTGGTGGTGAACGATGCGATCACTCCTGGCAGTGCCGCGGAGAGTCCTGCGATGGCGATGAACACATCAGCATCGCTCTTCGTTACCAGCTCCTCTACCCTGTGGGGGGTCCTGTGGGCCGATGCCACATCTATATCGAAAGCGACGCCGAACTTCTTCAGGATCGATATGGCCTTCTCTGCGACAGGAAGGTCGCTCTTGCTTCCCATGATGATGGAGACTTTGGACATTGTTCCTCCTTATTTTGTGAAAAGATAAAAAGTATAACCCAAGGCGATAGTTGGGTTCCAAGTCAATATTTGTAAATCTGGCTCATATGATATTTTCTATAACTAAAATTAATTTTAGTAAAATAATTTAACTAAATTTTTATTTAGTTGTGATGATTACATGATGTTGGAAGGAAGTGTCCATATGGAATTGGTCGGCAGAGAGATCTATCTCGAGGAGATGGAGAGGAGGTATTCCAACAGAGGGATCAGGACCATGGCCCTCTGGGGAAGGAGACGTATCGGTAAGACCGCCATCATCAGGAAGTTCTGCGAAGGCAAACCGCACGTGATCCTCACCGCCGTCGAGGATTCTTACGAGAAATCCATAGAGTCCTTCGACAGGTCCCTGGATAAGTATCTGGGAGAAGGCCCGACGCATTCCAGAGGATTCCAGGATATCCTGGAGCGCTTCAGGGGATTGGATAGGGAGGATGACCGTATGGTCATCGTTATCGATGAGTACTCCTATTTGTATGAGACGGAACCGGCCTGCAATTCGTATCTGCAGATCTTCATAGATCACGATCTCCAGGACATGAACGCTATGCTGATCATCTGCGGGTCCGCCGTGACAGTCATGGGAGACATATTCAACGATACCAAAGGCCCTCTGTACAAGCGTTTCATCGGACCCATTTCGGTAGGGCCGTTGCCATACAAGGAATGCAGGGCATTCCATCCAAAATTGAGCGAGGAGGATCTCCTGAGGGTGTATGCCATAGCCGGAGGGGTCCCGCTCTATCACATACTGATGTCTGGGGACACAGCAGAGGAATGCATCAAGAATTCTCTATTGGGTCCACTGGCGCCGCTGCGCGAGGAGGCAGATAATACCGTAATCCGCGAGCTTGCACCCATCCAGACCAATCTGAGGATAATCGGGGCCATATCGAAGGGACGCGTCACCATCAAGGAGATTGCGGAATACATCGGTCAGAGTCCTGAATCCTGTCTGAACAATCTATCGAAGATGGAGAGGATCGGGATCGTCTCCAAGGTCTATCCGATGTGCGGGGCACCGAGAAAGGAACAGCTCTTTAGAGTATCTGATGGGCTGATCAGGCTCCATAGCGATGTCATACTGCCCAACATATCTGCCGTATCGGATCCCGACAGGGATTTCGGATACAATGCGATTATGCAGGAGATCGGCAGTTTCTACGGTCCTGCCTTCGAGGATGAATGCATGCAGTATGTCAGATCCAAGCATCATTGCAAGGAGGTGGGTTCCTGGTGGGGCAAGGTTGCCGGGGAGCATACCGATATCGACATCATAGCGCTATGTGACGACGGTGACGGCGAATACCATCTGGTCTGCGAATACAAGTTCCGCAACAAGGAGGCCGGTGTGAGGGAGTTCGAGGAGCTCAGGAAGAATACGGCATCCCTGAAGAACTGCTATAACATCAGATACTGCATGTTCTCCCGTTCGGGATTCACCGATGAGCTGATGGAGGTGGCGGAGTCATCGGGTATAGAGCTCGTGACGCCCAAAGATATGTTCGAGTGAGGGTAGTTCTTCAGACTCAGAGCACCACATAACGCGTTGACTTCCCGACACCGATCCGTTCCAGCTTGTTATTGTCGACCATCTCGTTGACGATCATGGTCGCTTTTGATTTGCTCACGCCCAAGCGTTCCTCAATGTCGGACCTGGTCAGGACATCTCCTTTCTTCAGGGAAATGTCCTTGAATCCGTTCTTGGAATAGATAGTAACGCGGAATACTGCCGGAGTTATATCGAATTCCGGGTGTCTTTCCGAGTCCGAGTATATGCCCATTATACGCGGGATTCCGGAGCCATAGGCTTCCACGAGGCCCAGTCTGTAGAAGACCTCTGACAGCTTCCTGTTGCGGGGGAACGAGACCCCTTTGAACATGTCTTCGCGTGAGATGTCCTCCATGATGGTTCCCGGAGAGGCGATTTCCAGCTTGTCACCGTACATCGATATCAGGGTGGTACCGCTGGAGGTGTAATCTCTGTGGATGATGGCGTTAAGGACGATCTCCCTGACAGCCTCGGTGGGGAAATCGTAATGGTCGTTCCTCTTGGTACCGACGATCTCCGAAGATACGGTGGTGTGCCTACGGATGAACATCATTGCATCATCGTACTGTCTGAGAAGAGAGCCCGATATCTCCTGGCGGTCGATGAAGCCGGTCCTGTGTTCATCCATGAAGACCGCGGCTTTCATCTGGAAGTCGCATTGGTCGGACAGGAGGAATCCCAGGTTTGTGTACCCGTCCTGGTCCATCATTCCGAGCATGTTCATGTGTGCATCATCGAATGCCAATCCGGATCTGTGGAAGACGTTCTCGGCGTATGTGAATGTCAGGTCTTGTCTGAATGATCTGAGTGATTCATACTCTTTGGAACGTGCTCTGCGTATCATCTGATTGAACTGTTCGTCCGTGGCGGGGGTGGATGATGGGCCGCGACGGATGTATACGCCTTCGGCACGCATTCCTTTCTGTCTTAGATAGTATGGTTTGGACGTTCCTTCCTGCACAATGATCTCGATGATATCCTTTCCATCCATCTTGATGACATCGACAGAAGTGGTCGGTGTCACATCTGGGCGAATATCGTCATGAAGCATTCCGACGCATTTGAGCGCAGTCTCGTCTGCATTGTGCAATCCGATGATGTTTCCGTCATCATCGATACCGATGAGTATGACTCCTCCGTCCCCGTTGGAGAATGCCACTACACTCTTGGCAATCTTATCGGAGAACTCTGATTTGTATTCGGTATGCAAGTCTTCCGCCATACACTACTGTATGAAATAATCGTATTTAATCGTATTTTTAGATAAAAAATCGTATTTAATCGAAAAAATCGAAAAATAATCGTATTTGGTCGAAAGATAAACGATCCGATTGGATAAGTGAGAGGTGGGAACAGGTCCCAGCGCCGGCCTGACTAGTTTTTTAATTTGATGGAACCGAGCCTATATTGTCGTTCTTTGAGAGTAGCATTGAGAAAACCCCCAGTCTAGCGTCAGAATTGATGATTCAACAGAATTATCTAGGAACCTTAGACACCGAACCGAAAGTGGAAAAGGGATGTCTGGATAGGTAGTTTTT